>JACRFN010000018.1 GCA_016217875.1 Candidatus Kerfeldbacteria bacterium | reverse complement strand
TGATACTTCGCAATTGGCTGAGTTGAAACAGCGGGCGGTTAAACGTGATTTAGTGGAGACTAGGTTACGTCGTAAGCTGTCTTCAGCCATGAATGATTCAGTCGGTTGGTTACATTGGTTAGTTGATTTAGTTGTCCGCCGCGGTCAGGAGATGCATGATTGGTTTAAATCTTTACAGCATCGTTGGCAAGATGATTTAGGGCGGCTGACCTCGCCGCAAGCAGAGACAAGTGAGCTCTTAGAGCAGGCTAGTAAGGCTCAAGTGGCCGGTCGTTTGGACGAGGCAGAGGGGAAGTATCTTGAAGTGTTGCGTCGGGATCCGCACTATCTGGCAGCTTACCAAGGTTTAGCTGAAGTGTATGAGGAGCAACGTGATTACGAGGAGGCCAGGGAAATATATGAATACCTTTTGAAGAGGGGTGGCACCAGCTTGTCGCACTTAGGTTTAGCCCGGGTGGCCTCGGGACAAGGTAGACTGGAGGAGGCGCAGGAGGAATATCTTAAGACAATTGATGAATTGCCTCAGGCAGCTCAGCCTCATTTGGAATTAGCCGGTATCTTGCGCCAGCTTGGCCGGACAGCCGAGGCTTTAACTCAAACAGCCGCGGCCCGGCAGCTCGAGCCCAATAACCCTAAGATCCTTGACTTTTATGTCGAACTCAGTATACTTAACGGGCAACCGACCGAGGCTCAAGCGGCGCTTGACGTTTTGCGGGAGGTTAATCCGGCCAATCAAAAAATTCCCGAGCTAGCGCAGGAGATACGTCGGCTGGCGCAGAAACTTAAGCCCAAACGCGGCCGCGCCCAAAGCCGCAGCCAAAGTTTTGGCCAGCCCTTACACTAAAATTGGCGTTTCGTTTATTGAAAAACAACCGGATCATGCCGTTCCAGCTTTTTGAGAGTTGAGGAGGCAGTTTTTGATACTTTGTCCCACCAGAGTCGATGTACCTGCCTGCCGGCAGGCAGGGCTCAGCTGGTACCCCGCAGTAGAACTCGCTTTACTCGTTCACTGCGGGGCAGGGAGCAACTCGGCGATAGGGATGATTCGTCTGCCCGGAGCCGTTGTAGCTCAGCTGGCCCCGCCACCCCTTTTGCCGATGTAGCTCAGCTGGTAGAGCAACTCCATGGTAAGGAGTAGGTCGTCGGTTCAATTCCGACCATCGGCTCCAGGGGTGGCGGGGTAAACTCCGGTCGTGGGTTTCACCCTGCGGGTGACCACCCATAGGGTGGCAATTCCGACCAACGGCTCCGGGCAGACGAACTCCATGCTTGCCCCGTACCGACCGAACTATAGTGAGGTCTGGTTCAGGGCAAGGGTCCCCCGATGTACATCGGGGCGACGGCTCCAGCTTTTTAAAACCAACAGTCAACTATCAACCTTCAACTTACAATAGTTGTATGTTATAAGTTGTTGGTTGTAAGCAGCGGATGTGAGGGTGGGTACCGAAGTGGTCAAACGGGACTGACTGTAAATCAGTTGCCCTCGTGGCTTCATAGGTTCGAATCCTATCCCACCCACCACCCCGCTGAGCGGGGTAATAGCCACGCCCAGCGGGGTGGAAGTGGCGCTCAGCGCCACACCATGTAGGAAAAAGTATGTACTACGTTTACATTTTACAAAGTGCAAAAGACGGAAAATTATATTTTGGGTACACGAATGATTTACGTAGTAGGGTTGCCCAGCATAATCGTGGCGAAACGCCGTCTACAAAAAATCGCCGTCCTTTAAAGCTCGTTTACTATGAAAGCTACATTAACCGTTACGACGCTAAGCGTCGAGAACTCTTTCTTAAGGGTGGCAAAGGTCATCGGGAATTAAAGGTTCAGTTACGTGATACCTTTCGTCTGACTAATTACCGATATAGCGGTCGGTCTACCTTGCCAGCGTAGCTCAGCTCGCCCCGCCACCCTTGCCACCTTAGCTCAGCGGTAGAGCAACGGTTTTGCCCCAGAAGTATCTTGTCTCGCGAGGCGAGACTTAGAACTTCGGGGTCCCGCACTTCTAAAATTTTGCCAGCATAGCTCAGCGGTAGAGCAACGCTTTTGTAAAGCGAAGGTCGGGGGTTCAAATCCCTCTGCTGGCTCAGGGCAAAATTAGATAGTGCTGGGATAAACCGTAGGTCCTCGGTTCAAATCCGAGAGGTGGCTCCAGAAGTGGCGGGGTGAAGTAGAGCAATCCGCCAAGCGGCGGATAGGTCGGTCCGATGCACATCGGACCCGCTGGCTCCAGCAACTCTTACTTAAATTTCTTACTCCTACTAAAATTTATGTCTCAGGACAATCTCATCAAACTTGAGTGCAGCGTGTGTCACCGCACAACTCATCACACTTACCGCAATAAGAAGAAGGTTAAGTCGCGGCTTGAGATTAAAAAGTACTGCCGCTGGTGTAAGAAGCACACACTCCACAAGGAAACTAAGTAGTCCGCCAGTTGGCGGACTACCGCGAGGGGGGTTCGTTCAGTGGTAGGACTTTGGTCTCCAAAACCAATAACGTGGGTTCGATTCCTACACCCCCTGCCAAAGGCTCTCAACTACACTTGTTGTGGTTGAGAGCCTTTGTTATGGAGATATATGTAAGAATCGAAGGGTAGTTCAAAAATCTAAACTGCTTTAGGTTTTTGAACACCCAGGCTCTGGCGGAGGAGCGCGAGTCTTTGAGCGCGACGGGGGAAGAGGATTCCCTGCCTACCGGCAGGCAGGCTACACCCCCTGCCAACGTTTTTTAAAGCCGCTCCATTGTGGGGCGGTTTTTTGATATAATGATTATATGAAGTTACTAGATAGTCTTAATGAAAATAAAGAAACAATTAAACTAGAAAAAATGTCACTAGTATATGCTATGACATCAGCTGTTTTATTTGGAGTTAGTATACCTTTAGCTAAATTACTAATAGAAGATATTTCGCCGGTAGCTTTGGCAGGACTTCTTTATCTCGGTGCATTTGTTGGCTTGTCGCTATATTCATTCATGAGTAAGAAAAATGAAATTGGCATATATGAAAAAGACGCGAAGCTAACGAGGACAGATTTGCCTTGGCTTATTGGTGCAATAGTTACAGGTGGAATAATAGGCCCAATAAGCATGATGATTGGATTGACCTTTATTTCTGGTTTATCAGCTTCCCTATTGCTCAATTTAGAGGGCCTGGCCACAGCCGTGATTGCAGTTTTCTTTTTTAAAGAAAATGCAGGAAAGCGGTTTTGGTTGGCCTTGGTATGTATGACTATGGCTGGTGTATTTTTAACGTGGCAACCAAATCAAAATAATTTCAGCCTGACGGGTCCATTGCTGATTATTCTAGCCATGATCTGCTGGGGCATAGACAACAACCTAACTCGCATTATCTCTGATAAAAACCCCATACAAATATCTAAAATTAAGGGCCTGGTGGCTGGAGTAACATCCCTTTTACTTGCCCTAAGTCTGGGTGCTAATCTTATGTTAGGCATCAAGATTATATTTGCTTTGCTGTTAGGGGCGTTCAGTTACGGTATTAGTTTGGTATTTTTTATCAAAGCACTTAAAGGTTTAGGTTCTTCCAGAACAGGGATGTTTTTTAGTCTGGCCCCTTTTATTGGCGCAATAGTTTCAATCATCATACTTAAAGAGCCAATTCAATGGACACTACTGCCAACGATATGCCTTATGATAATTGGAATATGGTTGATAAACAATGAAAGACACGAACATGAACATTTACATTTGTCGATAACGCACGTTCATTCACACAATCACAGCGATATGCATCATACGCATGAACATTCTGAATTAACTCAAGGTCAGCATGCCCACGAACACACACACCCTGAGATATCCCATACTCATATTCACTGGCCAGACACTCAACATAGACATAAACATATTTAGGGTTCGTTTTACAATTTAGTATACTTAAGTCGCTTCAAGTAACTTAGCCAAATTTTCCTCGATAATCGTTCGAACATCGTTCCACAGCCCCCAGGCCCTGCCAAGAAATTTATTATTGAGTACCTAGACCAGGAGCCCTTCTTTGTACATTAGATTGTTAAGGCTATATTTGTGCCATGGAGGAGTGGTTCTGATGACAAATCCGGATTAATTATTTTGGGAGTGCTGATATACTTTTCTGGCATAACGTTCGACAGTTAACCATCGGCGTGATAAGCTTGAGCTGAACTGAAGATAGTAAACGAGTAGCTTAGTCGCTGTTTGCGGCAGAGTAAACTATTTTTGTATGGGTCAGGTACAGCTCAGTAGCCCACGCGTTGTTTACATTTCCACGTACATTCCACGCAAGTGTGGAATTGCCACCTTCACTAAAGACTTGACCAATGCTATCAACTTGCTCAACCCGGAGCACCTAGCGGAGGTTATTGCGCTGGATAGTCCTGAGGTTGAAGGGTTGACTTACCCGTGGGAAGTGAGGCACCGTATTCGTCAGCATGAGTGGTCAGATTATGACCTGGTTTTGCGCTACTTAAACAGGAGTAACGTTGATTTGGTCGTCGTGCAGCACGAGTTTGGCATATGGGGTGGAACAGATGGTGAATTAATCGTGAGATTTTTGGGAAAATTAAAAAAACCGTGCGTGGTTGTGTTTCATACAGTGCTATCTACCCCTACGACGCACCAGCGAGAGATTATGAACTACCTGTGTCAGCGCGCCAGTGTGGTTGTGGTTATGCTGCGGGCGGCGGCTGACCTCTTGCGGCGTGAGTATGGCGTTGATTCCAATAAGGTGGCGGTCATACACCATGGTGTACCGGATTTCCCGCGCCAGTATCCCGATGTGGCAAAGCCACAGCTCAAGCTTGAGGGGCGCATAGTGATGTCGAGCATTAACCTGTTAAGTGAATCTAAGGGTATAGAATATGCCATTGCGGCACTGCCTCCCGTGGTGGAAAAATACCCTAACTTTCTGTACTTAGTAGTCGGTGAAACCCACCCCAACATACGCCGCCAGGAAGGGGAGCGGTACCGAGTTAAACTACAGCGGTTGGTGCAGGAGCTAAAGCTGCAATCGTCAGTTCAGTTTATTGACAGGTATCTGCCACTGGATGAGCTGGTACGCTATATACAGGCAAGTGATTATTATATCACGCCCTATTTAAATCCCGAGCAGGCGGCCTCAGGTTCGTTGGCCTACGCAGTTGGTGCCGGTAAAGTATGCATATCAACCCCGTATTTTTATGCGCGTGAAATGTTGCGCAACGGCAGGGGTATTTTAGTACCATTTCGGAGTAGCTCGGTCCTGGGTCAAGCGTTGCTTGGGCTTTTAGAACAGGTTGAAAAGAGACGTTTGATTGAGCAACGTGCGTACGCTCAGGGGCGCCTTATGACATGGCACCGTGTGGCACTTAGCTACCTTGAGCTATTTACTACCGTCTTGGCGCAGCTCCCATCTTCCCCGGTTTCATTGGTTGTTCCACCTACGCTTGATTACGTGCGAAAGTTAACCACGCGGTGGGGTATACTTGAGCACGGCGCGTTTAGGGTTCCTCGGGAAAGCGAAGGCTATACCGTTGACGATAACGCGAAAGCGCTCATTGTAGCGCTTTGCCGCGGGGACCGTTTCCTAGTTCGCCGTTACCTTATCTTCATTCTGCAAGCCGAGCAGAATGGACTTTTGTATAATGACCGGTCAGCCACTGGCGATTGGCAAGGTGAGCCGGGCGCCGGTGACTGGTGGGGAAAAGCTTTTTGGTCGGTAAGCTGTTTGGTCGCTATTCGGCCTAGCACGCTCCTGTATAAGAGGAGCATTCAGCTGCTCGTGAAGATGTATCCACACCTGTTCAGCCTTAGCTCACCTCGAACGATAAGCTATGCTTTGCTTGGACTCTGTGTGTTGGATGCACATCAGGTGGCGCTACCGGGACCAGAGAATAACGTAAGGGCAACCATTGATGATATGGCGAAAAAACTTACTACTATGTTTACCTCGGTTGCTGGTAATAATTGGCGGTGGTTTGAAAATTATCTTACTTATGACAATGCACGCTTACCGCAGGCACTATTGGCAGCCGCACGCGTTGGCGGCGGGGGCGATGCGCATGCCGTAGGTCAGCAATCTTTAGATTGGCTTATACACGAGCTCTTCGACCAGGAGCGAGGGTGTTTTTCTTTTGTCGGTTGTAATGGTTGGTACTACCGTGGTAAACCTAAAGCCATGTTTGATCAGCAACCAGTGGAAGCCGATGCGGTGGTGGAAGCCTGCATCGCTGCCTACCGTGTTACGAAAGACGAAAAGTATCGTAACCAAGCTGCCAAGGCTTTCGCCTGGTACGATGGAGACAATATATTACACCAAAGTCTCATTGATGGTCGATCAGGCGGAATTTTTGACGGATTAACGCCATCGGGTCGAAACAAGAATCAAGGCGCTGAATCGGTCCTGAGCCACCATTTAGCTTTCTTTTCCTTGCAGAGTGTAAGTGCCCCCGCCATCACTTATATCAGTAGTAGATTATGGTAGTGCAATTGGAACGTTTTCCGACAAATCCGCTACTGGCCCCCACCACAAATTGGTGGGAGTGTCGAGCCGTTTTTAATGCCGGAGTAGCCCAGTATCAAGGTAAAATTCATCTCCTGTATCGAGCGGTTGGTCAGGATGGCGTGTCCCGTTTTGGGCTGGCGGTCAGCCATGATGGCGTGAGCATTGCAGAACGTACATTAACACCTATGGTTGAGCCAGGTTACAATGACCCGTATGAGAGGTGCGGGTGCGAGGACCCCCGGATTACGTTTTTAGGGGGCGTTTACTATGTGACGTATACGGCGGTTTCTCTATATCCGCGCAGTTCCAGTAAGATTTCCAGTGAAGCTCCTTGGCGCACGAGGGTTGCTTTACTGACCACGACTGATTTTAAGACTTTCTTGCGTCATGGTCTGGTTTTTTCTGACGACAGAGATGACAAAGACGCCGCGCTCTTTCCCGAGAAGGTTAATGGCCGATACTATATTATTCATCGCCGCGATTTAGCTATGGTGTTGGCATCGTCGACCGACCTGCATCATTGGCAGGAAGAGGGACGAATACTGGAACCAACCCATTCAGGATGGCAGAACGATCGTGTTGGTGTTGGCGCCCCGCCGATACTGACGGAGCTCGGCTGGCTGATTTTGTACCATGGCCGTGATAGTCAGGGAGTGTACCGATTAGGTGCCCTGGTGGTAGACGCCCATGATCCCCGCCGTGTGGTAGCGCGGCTACCTGAGCCGCTGCTTGATCCGCGGGAAGACTATGAGCGCATGGGGGTAGTGGCAAACGTCGTATTTACGTGTGGTTTAGCTGAGGTTGGCGCAGATTACCTCATCTATTACGGCGGGGCTGATAAGGTGTTAGCTGGGGCTCGCATCGCCAAAGCTACCCTCCTTGATGCCCTGCGTAGGTCATCTGTGACTGCTTCGGGCAGTAATAGCTGAGCTATGACCTTGGTTCTAACATCCCCTCCTACGTCCCACAGGCACGCATACGTGGGACTACGGCGGGCAGGCCTGCCCCGCTAAGCGGGGCTCCACCAGGCCCTGCCAAAAGTTTCCAACCGTCTTTATGACGGTTGGAAACTTTTGATAATCTGGTAGCCTGATTACTCCAGATATTCTGCCGCATTGAGCCATTGTTTAAGTTCGGCCTGGGTTTTGACGTAGCCGCGAAGGTTTATGGTTGAACCGAGATGAAGCCCCAAGTGCAGGTGTTTTCTTTCCCCATCCGTTTCCGTACTAAAACCTGTGCCGAGTACGGCCAGTTTGGCTCCAGACTCAAGACGTTGGTCTGATTGGACAGCTAGACTAGAGAGTTTAAGATGTCCGTAGACAACCGTGATTGGCCGGCCGTTGAGGGTGCAGGCTTGAACCGCTACGCCGCCATAGCCCTTGACCCATGATTTCTGAAGCAAGTGACCGGTACAGACAGCGAACACCGATACGGGCTTGTCTTGCTCGTCAGGCCAAGTTTCAAAGTCAACGCCCGTGTGGTAACCTGTAAACCGTTCCGGGTTCACGGGCGAGCGGCGGGGTGAAACGTACAGGCCAAATGGTTTATGCGTGAGGCGACTCAGTGCCTGGCCAAGGGGTTGGCTGAATTCTGCCGGGGAGACAGTTGATCTGGTGCTCTGGCCGGTGATTGTCTCTGTTGGGGCACCGTCGATAAGGAGGCGGGCACTAAACAAGATTAGGGTTACCAGTAGGATACTAAGTGCGGCGCGTAGAATCTTCATAAATTGATGGATAGCGCGTAGTGCTTATTAAGTAATATTATATTACTTTGGCTTAAAGATATTAAGGCTAAGGGTGTATAATAGGCTAGCATGAATCAATATTCAGATGAACAGTTAGTAGCTTTAGCCGTCCGAAATAATCAGGCGGCTCTAGCCACTTTGGTTAAGCGCTACCTTAGGCTAGTGTATGCTTTGGCTTACCGGTACGTAGTGGATAAAGACGAGGCCGAAGACGTCACTCAGGAAGTGTTCGTTAAAGTTTGGCGGCATTTGGGTAAGTTTGATACCAACAAAGTGTTTAAGCCCTGGCTATACCAAATAACCAAGCGTGCTTGTTTATTTAAAAAACGCCCCCTTCTTCAAAAAGATGGGGGCGAAGCGTTTTGACGCTTCAGCTGGCGGGCTCGGCGAGTCAGTTTGGTGCCGGCCCGGCGTTTGGGCTGGTTCAGTTTCCATTTTTGGAACTTGTCAGCGCCAGCCGGCTTGAAGTAGACAGTAAATTTGTATCTTGGATCTTGCTGTCTGGTTTGAAGCAGGGTGCGGATGTCGTCATAGGAAGGTAATGACCACATGGGCCAGTGGCCTTTGGGAGTTGGTTTTTCCGCGCATTCCTCAGCCCGCGGATTGGCGGCAATTGACTCGTTCGTCATTGGATTTTCCGGATATACTGCCCATTGGCCATCCGGTATAACCACCAATTTACTTAGTTGTTTCAATTCAGTTGATGTTTGCATGGTTCACCTTTTTTGTTTGTGTGGAGCCATGTTAAGCCGCCTGAGTCAGGCTGTCAACCCATAACCTCGGGGGTGTGGATTGCGCGATTTCCTTAGGTTTTGCTATAATCAAGGGTACTAATCATTTAACCCCCCAAGTAACTATGGCCAAAGGTATGACCAAATCTCAGGTCATGAGCACCCTCGCAGAAAGCACCAACCACAGCCGCAAGGACGTGGTCGGTCTAGTCGAAGCCTTGGTTGATCTCGCCTATAAGGAAGCCAAAAAATCAGGCGAGTTTACTATCCCAGGCTTGGGTAAGCTCGTCAAAAAGCAGCGCGCCGCTCGCATGGGACGCAACCCAGCCACCGGCGAGGCAATCAAGATTCCAGCCAAGACCGTGGTCAAGTTCCGCGTGGCTAAGGCTGCCAAGGACTCCATCCTGAGTTAGTTTAAAAAATACAAACATCTCCTCCAGTCGCCCACTGTAGGAGAAGTCACAACCCCCCGATGTCCATCGGGGGGTTGTGCTATACTAAAAATGGTATGTCAACCATAGGAATATTAGTTCTATTGCTTCTGCTTTTTTACCTTATTGGTCGGGCGGCTGATTGGGTGATTATTAACATTAAAGTGTTAGGTAAGAATTTGGGGCTTAAGGAGTTTTGGTTGGGGCTTATCCTTGGTCTGCTTACGACCTCTCCCGAACTTTTTGTTGGTTTGCAGGCTACCTTACAGAATTTTGGCGCACTTTCCTTTGGTAATTTGATGGGTGGCGTGGTGGTTCTTTTGGGATTAATTTGTGGGTTAAGCGTGGTGTTGAATCGCGAACTTAAAGTTGCAGAAAGCTTTTCTTATCAGAATCTTTTTATCATGGGGACATATCTCTTGCTCCCCTTGGCGTTGGGTAGCGATGGCCAACTATCAGCCGTAGATGGGTTGCTACTTTTAATATTGTATGTAGTCATCGTTTGGTACTTCATAAAGTCAAATACGAGTATTCATCCGAGTGTTCATTTGGAAGGTGGTACGTCAAATTTTCGAGCTGGTATGGAAGCCGTTATCGGGTTGGCAGCAGTAGTTATTATTGCTAAATTTATTTTGGAACTGACTCTTGTGTTAACAACCGAGTTAAATCTTAGGCCATTCATAGTGGGTCTTCTTTTCTTTTCCATTGGCACAAATTTACCAGAGCTGACCCTGACTTTCCGTTCCTGGCAATCTCAGGCCAGAGATCTTTCGCTCGGTAACCTTATTGGCAGCGCCTTTGCAAATATTTTAGTAGTAGGATTTTTGGCATTTTTGCGGCCGATTGTATTTACGGTCGGGCCGGCTTATCTTTGGCTCTGTTCCTTTTTAGTGGCGTTGGTGGCCGCCTTTATTTGGTTTGCTTACACTGAACGGCGTTTATCATGGCGTGAGGGTTTAGTGTTGATAGTGTTTTATTTAGCCTTTGTTGTAGTGCAAGTGCGGTTTATTGCTTTGTAGGCGTATATATTTATGACTTGGATAACTTGGGCCACGGTAGGTTACTTTCTGAACGCCGTCGCCTTGGCAGTAGATAAGGCTTTGCTCAATCGTCGCGAGATGAAAGATCCGGCGGTTTATACCTTGCTCATTTCAATCTTAGGTTTGCTGGTTTTTGTTTTAGCGCCTTGGGGCTTCGCCTGGCCAAGCCTAACCGCCTTAACTTGGGGCTTGGGCTCGGGCGTATTTTTCACCCTGGGCCTGTGGTTGATGTTCACGGTTTTAGGCCAAGGCGAAGCCTCTAGAGTGCCGGCCTTTATTGGCAGTCTTAACCCGGTGTTTGTTTTCCTCGGCTCGTTTTGGCTTTTGCAGGAACGTTTAACTATGGCAGGCAGCTTGGCTTTTGTGGTGCTCGTGTTAGGTGGCTGGCTGATGGTGGGCGGACACGGCGGTTTAAATCGCCGCTCGTTAATTTTGGCTGTGGTGTCGGCGGCCGCTTTTGGCGCGGCTTATGTTTTTCTAAAAATTACTTTTGCCGAGACTAATTTTATTTCCGGGCTTATTTGGTCTCGTTTAGGCGGATTTGGTTCAGCCCTCCTACTCTTGTTTATTCCCGGCACTTGGCAGAGGTTCCGCCTAAGCTCTCAAAGTCAGGGTGGAGTCAAGCTGGCCTTTTTGGGCGGCCAGGTGTCGGGCGCCTTGGCCGGTCTGTTTAATAGCTATGCCATAACTTTGGCCAGCGTGACTTTGGTTAACGCCCTTCAAGGTATTCAGTACGTTTTTCTTTTGGCTTTGGCCGGCTTGGTTTCTTTCCGTTTCCCTTGGTTTTTCCAAGATGAATTTTCCGGCCGCCTGGCCGTACGTAAACTAGGCGGTACCTTGTTTATCGTGGCCGGCTTGTGGTTGCTGAGTCTAGCCGTTTAGGAACTATGCCCAGTAATACAATCCCGCACAACCATGCCAAGCCTGGTGTGCGGGACTCCACTCACTTAATTCGTTCCGCTTCTTACCTTAGTTTTAGGGTGAAGCGAAGTCCCGTAGTGAGCCGATGTCCATCGGCTCTACTACCGGGGTTGCTATACGGGGTATGAGATATATTTTTATGTTTTTAGCTGGTTGTGCCGTGGTGCTGCTGACCGCGGTGATTTTGGAACGGCAGTTGCCCAAGCCAGTGAGTCAACGGTTGAGTGTCAGCTACTCTTCTTCTTATGCTCGTTATCTTAAGCTTGATGAGTCTGAAGTGTTGGCCGCTATAGTGCGCGATTTTAAGCCGGTGCACTTTAGGTTGCAGGCTGATTGGAGCTCAATTGAAGCGCGTCAGGGAGAATTTGATTGGCAAGAGATGGATAGGCAAATTGCTCAGGCGGCTCAAAGCGGCGCCACGGTAACCTTGGCTATTGGTCGTAAGCTGCCGCACTGGCCGGAGTGTCATGATCCAGCCTGGCTTGCAGGGCTTAGCTCGGGGGAAATAGATGAGAGATTGATGCTGATGCTCAGGCGGGTGGTGGAACATTACCATAATAATCCGAGCGTCGTTCGCTGGCAGTTGGAGAATGAGCCGCTGTTTGCCTTTGGCTCTTGCGCCCCGCCCAACATCCACAGGCTCCGCCGCGAGTTGGCTTTGGTGCGCTCGCTTGATAGTTCGCGTCCCATTCTGTTGACCGATTCGGGCGAGTTGTCTTCGTGGTGGGAGGCGGCTTCACTGGCTGATGAGTTGGGTTTTACTTTGTATCGCGTAGTTTGGGATAGAGCGGTCGGTTATTTTTCCCATTTTTGGCCGCCGGCTTTTTATCGCCTTAAGGCTGCGCTGGTAGCGCCGTGGGTGGGGCGGGTGGTAGTTAGCGAACTGCAGATGGAACCCTGGGGGCCTGAGGGTTTGAATAATTTGTCCTTGTCTGAAGCCAGGCGTTCTTTTGACGTGGCGCGTTTTTGGGATAATATTAAATTTTCCAGGGCTACTGGCATGTCCGAGGCTATAGTCTGGGGGGCGGAATGGTGGTATGCGGCCAAGCAGGAGGGCGACCCCAGCTACTGGCAAGCTGGTCAGGTACTGTTCGGCCAGCCGCCGGCGCGCTAAACTTGATTTATGATACTGGGCGTTGTAATTCCTTTCCTGGTGGCTCTGTTGGCCACACTCTGGCTGTCGCGGCTAACCAGCCGCTATTTGCTGAGTTGCTGGGGGAGCGGCTGTATTTGATACTGCTTTGGCCAGGCGTGGTGGTGCACGAACTGTCGCATTTGCTGGGCGCTTTGCTGACCTTGACGCGCGTCACCGGGTTTTCGCTTTGGCCGCGCGGCGGCGTGCTGGGCTCAGTAACGCACGAGGCCTCGGGCAATCCGCTGACCCTGATATTGGTTTCCATTTTTCCACTGCTCGGGGGAACTTTCGTGCTGTGGGTGCTGGTTTTGCTGCTGGTTCCAGGTGCGCCAACCGCAGCGCCGGTCGTAGCCCTGGCCCATGGTTTTATCGCCACCATAGTAGAGTACATATCGGCCTGGTGGCGGTTTGTGGCTGACCTATGGTCGGCGCTTGACTTTGGCACCTGGCAAAGCTGGCTGTTCCTTTATTTGGTGCTGGTCATAGGCGCGCACCTGGCGCCCTCCAACCGCGACCTTACTTACACCGCCGCCGGCCTGACCGCATTGTCGCTGCTCACTGTGCTGCTGGTTTGGGGCGGCAGCCTTATTGGCCAGGCCAGTAGGCGACAAGCTGCTCAACTGGGCTAAAGGCACTTTTAATTTCTTCCTGCCGCTCTTGTCCTACGCCTTGGCGCTGGAGGCCTTGCTGGCGCTGGCCGTAAGTTTAGCCGCGGGCTTAAAGAGACTTAATGAACGAGTGGATTGGTGGTAAACCCACGTACTCTGCCATGAAAACTTTTTACCAAACAAGACCCGGCTGCTTAGCTGGGTCTTTCCGTAACTCGCTGGCCAAGGTATTTTTTGATAAACTAAACATAGTAACACGACTATGGTTCAATCCTCT
>JACRFN010000020.1 GCA_016217875.1 Candidatus Kerfeldbacteria bacterium | reverse complement strand
CCCACTCCCGCATAAACCTTCTTGGCTAAACGAGGTAATTGCCACACGGAATTAAAAGTTATCTAGCTACAACTAACGCAAAGTTGGCGGCTGAGGCTTAACATTACTAACTGTAAACGGCCAAGAATCAGTCCAGCTGTTGCCAGCCAGATCAACCACGCCCAAAATTACAGTGTAAACGCCATTGCTCAGCGGCCTATCTATACTGCCCACCTTACGTGTGAATTCTTGTGAAAAATCGCAACTAGCAAGGCCGGCGCAATTCTTAACCATAGGCAACGGGTCGTCTGAGCCAGCCAAATCACACCAGGGTTGGTGGACAGTAGCCGCGGGGTTACCCGTGCATCTCAAAGTTACGGTAATGGTGGCAATGCCATCACTATCAGTGGCCGTTAAAGTGAAACGTGGTCTATTTGTAGGGGTCGTGCTGTTACTCACAGGCGCTTCACTCACCACTGGCGGTGGTGGTGGGGCAATATCATATGTCACCACAAAAGGACTGAACGACGAACGGCTGGCATCTAAAGAGTCGGTTGTGACCCCACCGCAGTGAGCCTTGGACTCAGCTATACAGTTACCGGGTGGGTTGGGCGCGACCGTACTGTCAACTACGTGCAAGCCATAGACATACTTACCGCTAGTAGTACCGAGCGTATCGTCAGAGCCGCCAGTGCTTGAAGCTCCGAATTTCTTTTTAGGATTACCACTCCAATCGCAGCCGCCAAGGGAGACGCCATCGCAAGTCCCGGCGACGTATGGCGCGCGCCAGAGTTCAACGCCATCAGTTGAACGAATACCGGCACCTGAATCTGAAACTTGCCAAGTAAAAATAGGATAATCCTTGGTAATCAAGGCGTTGGTAATACTGTTGTTTAATCCCCAAGCTGTAATTTGAGGAGCTGTTTTGTCAATATTGGTAGCGGAACAAGAAGCCGTGGTGCTATTGGCGGCATTGTCTTGCGCCGTAACCGAGCAGGCGCCACCCGCGGTCGAGATAGAGCACGTCTTGGTTGTCGGAGCCACTACGCCCGAGCTATCAGTAAAAGCCACTGAGGCTGTGACATTACCATAAGTCCAGCCAGCCGGACTAAATGAACAAGCTCCGGCGGTTGGGTTGGTAATATCAACCACCAAGGCCTGGCTACCCGAGGCTGACCAATTACCAGCCGCGTCAGCCTCCTGCACATACAGAGTGTGACTGCCTTCGCTTAGGTTGGTAGCCGGGGTATATGAAGCCGTAGTGGTAGTAGTAGAGCCGGTGCTTAGGTCACTGTTATCCAACCGGTAGCGATAAGTGCCGTTGCCGCCGCCGCCTGAAGTCCAGGACCAGGTGGGCTTCTGGTTTTTGGTCGGTGTGGTGCCGTTAACAGCTGGCGTGGCCGGTGACACTGTATCAAAGGTTACCTTTATGGGCGCACTCTCTGTACCCAGGCGACCAGACACATCAACCACATGCAGGCCGTACCAATAAACACCATCCGCCGCCGTGCGAACCTGCGGGCTAACAATGGTATTGGCCCCATCTTGCACCCACCCAGCAGCATAAGGAGAGCCCCCTTGATCAGTAGTACGCCAAATTTCGTAATGATCCACGCCAGAATTAACCGCGCCAGCTGTATCAGTCCCAGCGAAAGAAATACTCACGTTAGGGCCAGAGCTATTAGCCACCGTGGGGCTGACACTAAAACTTGCAACTACCGGATTAGCATCATCTGTCTCGGTACAACTTTGGCTCAGAACCTGGCTGTCAGAAGGACTTGAAGTATTGTAATAGGTCGTCGCTACAGTACGAGTCTGCGTACCGGTGTGCGTGTACGTGCTGGTATTCCAAGCGCCAAATGAGCCGCAAGCAGTCCACGGATTATAAGCGTAGTGAACATAAGCCACTACCGAGCACGAACCTGAGTTCCCAGCATTATCAACCACGCTGAAAGTGTAGGTACCGGCAGCAGTAACGCTCTGATTGGCTGGATTACCAGTACAATTAGAGCCGCCTAAGTCGGCACAAGTGGCGGACGCTACCGTACCATTAGTACCGCCTAATGAAGCTGTACAAGTCGGATTTGTTTTATCAATGGTGACTTTTACCGGCGCACTCTCGGTGCCCAGGCGGCCTGAATTATCAACCACGTGCACGCCATACCAATATACGCCCTCCGCTGGTGTACGAGTTACTGGGCCGCCCGTGGTATTAGCCCCGTCTTGCACCCAGGAACAAGCACTGCCCTCTGTGCCAGTGGCACAAGTGGAGGCATTGTAAATACCGCGCCATATTTCGTAGTGGTTCACACCTGAACGCACCGTACCAGTCACATCAGAGCCAGCAAAAGAAAGGAAAATTGAGCTGTTAGTTATTTTAGGATTAACATCAAAAGTATCAATAGTAGGATTATCAGCATCAGTCTCAGTGCAACTTTGACTAGGAGCTGTAGGGTCTGATGGTGAGGTAGTGTTATAAGTAGTCGAAGCTACGGTGCCGGTTTGCGTACCAGTGCGGGTGTGGGTGCTAGTGTTCCAAGCGCCAAATGAGCCGCAGGCACTCCAGGTGTAAGTATAATGAGCGTACTCGGTGATGGAGCATGAGCCGGGGTTGCCAGCATTATCAGCCACATTAAAAGTATAAGTGCCGTCGGCAGTAATAGTCTGGTTAGATGGATTACCAGTGCAACCAGAGCCGACATCAGCGCACACTGCCGACAAGGTGGTGCCGGCTTGGCTGATGGTACAACTTGGTATTAAAACATCTTTACCCGCAGTTTTGCTGGCCGTACCAGCGTTGCCAGCTAGATCAGTTTGAAAAACCGTGGCTGTCAGGCCGCCATCATTCAAAGTACTCAAGTTTAAAGTCTGAGACCAGGAGTTTGAAGTACAAGCGCTAGAGCTAGTTACCGGCGCCGTGGCTGGCGTGTTAACGCTGTCATCAACGCTCAGGCTAACATTAAGCCCAGTTTCACAGGCGCCGCTGAGAGTAACGGATGTTTTATTACT
>JACRFN010000025.1 GCA_016217875.1 Candidatus Kerfeldbacteria bacterium | reverse complement strand
GATAAAAAAGGCCAACGACCCACTATTACCCTTCCGTAAACTTGATGATTTGCTAGCGGGCGTTGACTTCAATTTCGGCAATCTGGAGTCGCCTTTTTCAGGCAGTGATAAATTCAATCCCTCCCCTACCCTGGTTTTCAATGCGCCGCGCGCCAATGTGCTTGGTTTACGCGAATATAATTTTAAAGTGGTGAGCCTGGCTAACAACCACGCCTTAGACCAAGGCCTTAAAGGTCTTAAATATACCAAAGACTATCTGGCTAAGAATAACGTTCAAGTGATCGGCGTGGGTAGTGGTTTAGAAGAAGCGTGGCGCCCGGGTATAGTGGCCTCTGGTGGTTTAAAAATAGGTTTTATAGCCGCCTCTTACGCTTCGCTAAATGATAATGGCAAAAAGAGCAATAACTATGTGGCGCGAATTGAAGACGTAACCCGCCTGCGTAAAAGTGTAGCTGATCTGAAAGCAGTTGTTGATTATGTGGTAGTGGCCATGCACGCCGGTACTGAGTATACTCATAAGCCCAACCAGGCTCAGCAGTCATTTGCCCGGGCTGCCGTCGAGGCCGGGGCTGATATGGTCATAGGCCACCACCCGCATTGGGTGCAGCAAATTGAGCAATATCAGGGCAAGTATATTTTTTATTCCTTGGGTAATTTCATATTTGACCAGGAGTGGAGCCGCCAGACTAAAGAAGGCTTGGTTCTTAAAATCTCACTCACTCGTGTAGGCGAGCTTGAGTCACCTGCTTTGAATACGCGAGTTGACCTGGTGCCGGTAGTAATTGAAAATTTCAGTACGCCCAGATTAGCCAACGAGGCTGAGTCTAAAAAGATACTTGGTAGTATGGGCCTCCAAAGCAGCCTGATTTCATACTAAAGTAGACAAACCAAAAACCACCCCGCGTACGCGGGGTGGTTTTTGTAAACTTCACTTAGTAACGAGGCGGCCGGCTTTTGCGCAGGCAGTCGCGACAACGAAGCGTGTTAAGACGGTTAGGGTCTGGTTGGAACGGCAATTCAGTGATAGCCGCGCCGCAATCAGCGCACTTGATATTCATGGCTGACACGTCAACCATCTGGCGAGGCGGACGGTTGTGGAAGCCACCGCGGAATCCGCCGCTGTAGCCGCCCCTGGAGCCGCCTTGTGAGTCATCTTGTTGGTAGGTCATGGAACGAAAGTTCACCCCCTTTCTTAATATAGCTATTAGGATGAACTTTTTCGCTTATAACCTACCGTTGGTACGTCGGCTTTTCGACGAAACTCTATCCTAACTAGGAATATGGTAACAGAAGGAGGCCATCTTGTCAATCAACCTGCGAATACAGGCAAATTTTAGACCGTGGCGGGCTTGGGCTCCCGTTGTTTTTCTGTCACCCAAAATCCGAGATACTTGCCCAGCATCAGTCTGGTTTGGGCGTCGGTGGCCGGGATGGCGCCAAAAATTATCATACAGAACGGAAACAGCAGCCACTGCAGTAACATGGCGCCGTATTTAACCCAGTGATGTTCTCGCGGTTTGGGTGGCAGCAAGACGGTGGAAAGAATAGCGCTGAAAAGCAAACCTACCATGGCCATAGTCATGAGCCACTTTAAAGCCTGGGGAGAATTGTGGGCGATCATGGTTGACTTGACGTTGTCATTGGCCAGCTCCATGGGTAAGCGCCCCAGAATGAAAATAATAAGCGGCGCCGTGGCCCAGGAGTACACTCCTTCCAGTTGGTTCCAGAGATAGCGGAATTTTTTAGTAAAAGGTATGGCGCCAGATTTCCAAAAATGCCAGGCCATGTAAGGAAAATTTTCCACGCCGTAAGCCCAGCGGCGCTGTTGTTTGTATTGATTGACAAAACTGCGCCAGAGCGAGCCGGCATATACCGTATCCATGGAGATAGGCAAATACAAAGGCGTCA
The DNA here is from genome assembly GCA_016217875.1 of Candidatus Kerfeldbacteria bacterium. Lineage (GTDB taxonomy): Bacteria > Patescibacteriota > Patescibacteriia > Veblenbacterales > UBA10138 > JACRFN01. The sequence continues at coordinate 8,943 of JACRFN010000025.1, read as the reverse complement.
CGCGGTAATTGCCGTTATAGCGTACGAAACACTGTAAAAATATGCGCGAGTCTTCGGTCACAATGTCGTTTTGCCAAAAACCAACGTCCACTAGGGCCTTGAAGGGCATAGAATGGGAAGAAAAAGTGAACAGGCGCTCAGGGCGGGCCAAATCGGTCAGCAGCCAAAAAGTAGTGGAGTTGGCCACTACGCGGCTGACGGCCGGAGAATTCCAAATGTTGTTGTTGTATACCGCCACTGGTTGGTAGCTGGAGTGCAACGGGTCGGGCTGAGTCAAATAAACATAAGTCAGGTAGGCAAAGTAGTCCGGGTGAGCGCAAGAGTCCACGTCAAAAGAAGAGACGATGATATTCTCGTACGGCAGTTGGAGTTTGTCTATCAGTTCTTTGGCCCGGTGTCCGGCCCAGTTTATATTGGCCCCCTTACCCGCTATTTCGCCTATGATGTCTTGAGGGTGAAGAGTTATTAAAAAATGACCAAAGCGATGGCCAAACTCACTTTGAATTACTTCAGCGTTTTTAAGAAAATTGGCACGGTCACGTTCCTCGCCGGCCAAGACCACTATAAAACGTTCCAAGGGGTAGCGTACTTTGGCCAAGGAGTTAAGGGAGCCGCGCAGAACGTCAAGCGGCTCGCCGTAGGTGGGGAGAAAAATCAAATGGTGGATGTCGCGCCAGCGCGGCAAGGTTTGAACCTGATTAAGCCAATCTTGTGCGACGGTCTCTCTGTATCGCCGCCAGGAGAGCCATAAATAAATAAGCAAGTAGGCTACGCGCAGGAGCCAATAAAGATCAAAGGCGATAATGAAATAAATGGCCCAGAGAGGGTTAAGGATGGACAGAGCGACCGAACCCAAAAGCGTGGCCCAAACCAAAAAGCCCGGGATCATTTCAAAGAACCGGTAAACTTTTTTTTGCGGAAAATAATCTAGAATCTGTTTGATCATTCTTGGCCCGACTGAAGGCCTAGGTGCGCCTATTCGGCAAAAAATTTAACTAACAAACCTATGAGCCCCATACCCAAACATAAAGCCAGGGCTTGGTAAGTCATGCGGCGGGTGTCAGTCTCGCGGTGTATTTGCGGTATGAGGTCAGCCGCGGCAATGTAAATGAAACTGCCGGCGGCCAGGGACAATAATTGAGAATTGATAAGGCTTAAGCTGTCAGCAAAAAATAAGGCCAGCCAGGCTCCTACTAGAGTGGCTAAGGACGAGAAAAGATTCCACCACAAAACACGCAGCCTAGCAAAGCCGGCGTCCAACAAAATGGCAAAGTCCCCTATCTCTTGCGGTATCTCGTGGAATATAATAGCCGCGGTGGTGACCAAGCCCAGGGGCAGGGAAACCAAAAAAGTGACGGTGATAGTGATGCCATCAAGAAAGTTGTGCAGGCTGTCGCCGACTATGACTAAAAATCCAACCGGGTGCGGCTCGCCGCCCGCGTGTTCATGGCTATGATGGTGCCAGAGTAAGAACTTCTCGGTCAAAAAAAAGAACACCATGGCGTAAAGCACGTAAACCAAATTGCCCGCACCGTCCCCGGCGCTTATGGCTTCGGGTAAAATGTCCAAGAAAGCTGCGCTCAGCATGGCGCCGGCGGCAAAACTGACCAAGTAGCGCAGGTTGTGGGGCCCCAGCCGCCGCAGATGCAGCAAAATCACGCCGCCCGTGAGAGAGAGTAAACCGGTAGCCAGCGCGGCCGCAGTTATCAAAATAAAGTTAGGCATGAGTGTCAGGAGAGGCCGGCGGCTTAAGAAGTAAACTTAAGATAGCTACAGCCAAAAATACCACCAATCCCCAGACGCAGGCTGGTACGCGGGCCAAGGCGAATGTCTGCCAATAAGTTTGGCCAAAAGTAAGCGCCGGGCTAACCAGTTCACGCCAACCCACCCACCCGGAAAAAATCACTCCGCCCCAAGCCACTAGACGCAGCGGCCAGAGCAACTTGGCAAAATATTTTTGGCCTTGGTAAAACATCAAGCCTGACAAAACAGCTAAAATTAGAAAGAACGTTAGGCCGTAAGGGCAGGGCGAAAGCCCGAGTACCTTAAAGCCGACGCAGGAGAAAATGCCGGGTTCGGTAGCCGGGGCCAGGTACTGGCGCAGGGTGACAGTACCGGCAAACAGCGTACCGATAATAGATAGAATGAAAGTCGCTTTAAGCAGTTTGCCCATGAGCGTTTAAGAATTAGCGGTCATAATCAAAATAAAACCTACGACCAGTCCCAGGGTCAGGGAGAGCGAAGCTAATTTTATAAAACGCAGTTTTATTTTAATGGAATATTCCGACAGAGCAAAAATTTCTTTTTGATAGGCCGCCTGCAGGGCGTTTTCGTTCTGCCAGACTTCATTCAACCTCCGACTATATTCCTCGGCGGTCAGATGGGCAAAGCCCCAGGCACAAATAATGCTGAATTTACCGCGGTGAGTTTTACGAAAAGGAAAGCTGATAACCCACACGGAAAAAAGGCTGGCCAGCAGCGCTCCCAGGGCAATCAGCAGGAACCCCGGTCGGGCGATATTGTTAAAACTCAAAACCAAGATAACCGAAGAGATACCGAGCAGAAAAGAGGCCTTGCGATCCAGTGACTCTTTGTACGATTGGTTAAAATTCAAAGAGTCTTTTAAAAAATCAAGCGCTAAGCTCATAAAACTAGGCGTGTTAGTAGACTATCTTGGGTTCGGTGCCCCACAATTTTACGGCTTCGGCCAGGGCCGAGTCGGGATGAGCCGCCACGTATTCGGTAACGCGCTGGCCAGCCATAATAGCCTGGCGCGCTTCTAGGGCCGCTTCCACTCCGCGTTCCGCCCCGCCCGGATGCCCCAGCACCCCCCCGCCGAGCTGAATGAAAATATCTCGCCCCAGTTTTTCCACCACTGTATCAAGCACGCCGGGGTGCAGACCGCCGGAGGCCACCGACCAGACTGGCTTAAGCCCGTACCATTTTTGTCCCAGGCTGTGGAAGGCAGGATTAGCCGCGGTTTCGTCCCGCGTGATGGCGTGAATGGCCTGGTATTCTTCGGCTGTGATGTGAAATTGGGTGTAAGGGTCGGTGCCGTTTACCTCTTCCGGGTGCATGGCCGCGTCGATAAGTTCGCTTTCGCCGTAGTCTTGCATTTTGGCCTTGGGTGAGCCGATGTGCAGTGAATCCACGCCTAAGAGGCGATAGATTTTGGCCAGGGTTAACATAGAGACGCTAAAACCCCACAGGCTCCCCTGCCCCCTGATGCCGGGTCCTGATTCGCGGGTGATAAAGCCGTGCATGGCGCGGTGGGCGTGAATGAACAAGCCGGGATTTTTTAAACGCATGGTGTGAAGCGCTGCCATGCCGCAGGTCACCACATCTATCATCATGGCCCGTCCACCCTCTTGTTTGATGAGGTCGGAACGTTCCAACATAACATCCAAATTAGAGTGAGTCAGATTACAGAGATAAAGTTTTTTAGGCGAGCCCTTGGCTTCGAGTTCTGCTTGCACGCCGAGCACCGTCCGGGCCCTATCCTCAAACTTGTTAAAGGGCAGGCTGGTCAGGTTTTCGTCGTCTTTGATAAATTCATAGCTGCCGTCGCCTGAGGTCCAAAGACGCCGCGCCAGCTCCGCCTGTTCTTGGGCCGTACGCCCGACTTTGGGTTTGGGCACGGTGCCCAGCAAGGGACGCTTATCCGTCTGCCCGAGCATCTCTCGCAGGCCCTCAATGCCGAAACGCGGCCCGGGAAAAGACAGCACAAAGCTGCGGGGCCAGCGGATATCAAAGATGCGCAGGCCCTGGATCATTTTCATGCCGGCGATATTGCCGGCCGGGCCGGCCAGAAAGCCCGACATATTGCCAGGCTCAAATAGGTCTACTGGGTAGGCGACCTTAAAAAGATGGTTGAGGCGGTCAATGTCGTAAGCCAGGGCTTTGTATTTTTCCGCCACTTCCAAGCCCGAGTCCGGGCGCGCTTCAACTTTGGTCCAGGTGCCGGTAGATGATTCAGCTGCTACCGAGGCGGCGGCGTCCATAAAAGCGTCCTCACCTATGCCGGCGGCCAGCTGTAACTTGAATTGAACAATAATGTAGTCCTGGTCGGCCTGCGGTGGTTGCCAGCCCTGGGGGGCCAGATAATTAAGTTGCACGGCCATAAAGTTTATTCTATAACGACGTCATTAATGACCACATCTTGCAACGGGTGGTCGTTGGCGTTCACGGGCGTAGCTTCTATTTTTTGCACGACGTCTAGCCCGCTTATCACCTGGCCGAAGTTAGTGTGCTTGCCGTCCAGCCAAGGGGTGGCGTCGGCCGTGACAATAAAAAATTGACTGCCGTTGGTGTTGGGGCCGGCATTAGCCATAGCCAGAGAGCCTTGCACTAATTTATGCTGGTTTATTTCATCAGCAAAGCTGTAGCCCGGCCCGCCGCGGCCGTCATTTGACCAGTCGTCGTCCTTGGAGTTGGGGTCGCCGCCTTGAATCATAAAACCCTTAATCACCCGATGAAATTTTACGCCGCGATAAAATCCGGCGCTGGCGAGCTTGGCAAAGTTGGCCACCGTTTGAGGCGATTCGGGATAGAATTCAACCACAATGTCCCCCAGATTTGTTTTAAGCCTGGCCCGCTGGGGCAGAGCTGCCCCCTCTTCTTTAGGCTTTGGTTGCGGCATAAGTTGAGGTTGGTCCGGATTAGTGTCGCGAGCCGGAGTCTCGGTGGCTGGTGGGTTTGGTTGCCCTAATAAATAGTCACTGTTCTGGGGATTAACCGGCGGGGGTTTTAATGAACAGCCGCCCAAAGCGAGCGTTAAAACTATAGGCCACAACCATTTAAAGTATGACATAGTTTTTAGTCTAGAACAGATTTATTTTTCCAGGAGGCGTAGAACCCTAATGAAGTTTGCCTGACGTAAATTTTTTGCCACCAGCGCCAGCCGGCCCCCAGGCCCCAAGCCGCACCGCCCAAAAAAGTAACCAGGCTAAAAACAGTGTGAATATCAAACCAAGATTGCCAGCTGAGCCCCAAGCCCCAAATATCAAAGCGCCAGAATAAAAGCTGGGCATAGCCTATCTCCAGCAGGGCGTGAACCAAGAACCCGAGCAGTGTGCCTAAAGCAGTCGAACAAACAAGATAAATCAGGCGCTTCACAAAAAACACGACTAATACATTTCTTCTTTCTTTTCCTTAAGAAAGGCAAACCATTCTTCAATGGCCTTGAGCAGGCTTTTAAACGGTACCTCAAACATGAAATCAAGCAGAAAGACGAAGACGTTAACTCGGTCAAAGGTGGTGGCCAGCCACTTGCCGAATGATAAGACGGGCAGGGTGAAGAAATCAACCAAAAACCCCAGCATGGTTTCGCGACTGCTCAACACCTTAAGCTGCCTGGCTTGCTGGCGCAGGGCAAGGCCGAAGAAACTGACCAGGCTCATGAATAATATGAACATAGTGCCTGACAAGGGATTAAAGCCGAGCTGCCACAGCACCAAGACCACGGCCCCGAGCGAGGCCCCCATAGTGACAATGTAGAGCAACGCATAAATAAATCTTTTCCAGAAACCATGGCGGCTGGTTCTAAATTTACGCGGTTGGAAAAAATCAGCCTGGCCGCCGTAGATCATTTCTTTAATTCCCAAGACAGCCCTGGCCTCATTGGCTTGACCCGGAGATTTTATCAACAAGGTGATAACAGCCATCAGCAGCGCCGGAAAAGCCAGGTTAATGGTTAGGGGTAAGTAGCTGATCGCGCCGATGACAAATTTTTCATAGGGCAGCTCCAGCAGGACGGCCAGGAGCATTTTAGTGACAAAGATATAGGCCATGGCGTGAAAGCCCTTACGCAGTATGCGCCGGCGGGTGGCTTGCCAGAAATGTTCATAGGTCTCATGAGCGGCGCGTTCCAGCGCGACAGGATTTTTTATAAGCTCCCAAGCCGTTTGGTCGTACCGTAGCATATCACGGAAAATTATCAGCGGTACCAACAGGCGTTTGACTAAGGGCTGCAGATGCCTGCCTAATTTATGATTCCCTACTTGGGTAAAGGTTTTTAAGATAGTGTCATATTGCGGTCCAAGGTCCAGGGCTGCTTCAGCCGGCGGTAGCGTGAACCAGGCGGGATAATAGTGCCTGAGCAAGTACATGTTGATGATGTCGCGATCGGCCCGCTCCATGGTGCGTTGGATGGCCAACATCAATTGTACGCTTTTGGTTTCCTCTGATTCCAGGCCGTCGGCCAGATTGATTGTCTGCTTGATTAGGCGGTAAGCAAAAAGCAAATAAGCGTGGCGCTCTCCAAGCGCCACCAAGCGGGCGTCGCACTCTACGGCGGCCAGGCCTACAGTATATTCGCGCCACCGCGGCACGGCGCAACCCCTTTTTTCCAGCTCCTCCCATAAGGCGTAGTATTTAGTCAGCACCTGCCCAAGTTCGGGGATGATGGTTTCCGGCAAAGAGTCGTTTGGTAAGTAGCGCGACAGAATAAGCTCACGCACCAAAGAGCGGGCCGCCGTCTCCGGCTGGCGGCTTAATTGCGGCAGGACGAACTTACGCTTAAGGAAACGCCGAATGGCGTTTTTTCTCAAAAGATGTTCGTCCTTATAGTCAACGATGTTTCTTAGCTTTTCGTAAACAAAAGACGGCAGTGAAGTGAGCTCAGAAACGTGGCAGGGGTTAGCCACGGCTTGACGGCTTTGGTTTTTAGCCTCAGCTATAGCTTGAATGAATTCAGTCGCTGATTTGGTGGGTGTAATCATGTGTACTTAGGCCTCTATAGCCCAAAAATAAAGCAGAACTGCCAATTGTTCTGCAACTTGAAATCAGGCTTGAATCACGAGGCCCATAGTAGCATCTGGGCCGGTTTTTGGCAACCCTTAAAGCTAGAGCTAGCGCGCAGCAAAATAATCGTAAGCCAGGTAGTATTTGGCTACATATTGCGCCGTTTCGCGCTTAAGCGAGCCGGCGAGACCTGTGGCGTAATCGTTCTTGGCTTGGCTGGCTTTGTTTTTAGCCGCCTGGTACTGGGCCTGGAGGCTCTTTTTTTCTTTGGCCGTGATTTTTTTATTGGCCAGGGCCCGGGTCAGCCGGCTGGCTTCAGCCAGTTGTGTCCGTTCCAGCTGTTTTAGATTAGCCAAGTCAGTGGCGTGATCCTGCGCCCATTTGTCGCCCCAGCGCGTGATGGCGCGTCTGACTCTGGTGCTGCCGCCGTTGTAAATGGCGGCCAAGTAGGCGCCGATGGTCCGCTCGTCGCCTTCATGTTGTTGCCTCGTAGCCTTCGGTAAAAGAGTCAGGTTGGAATCAAGTAGGGCCAACTCGGCCTTGATGGCATTGTAAGGATCAGTCATGCCCTGGTCAAAGTTTTTATGCAAGCTAAGGTCTGGCCGCGCTTTGACCAGACGTTGGTAAGTGGTGGGGATAAACTGCGCCAGGCCGCGCGCGCTGGCGCTGGAGCGCGCGTAAGCATAAGCCTGGTTCTGGTTAGAGGCTAGTATGACGTAGAATATTTTAAGATATTTTTCCAGGTTGCCGTTGAGGAGCGTGGCGGCGTTCACGTGTTCAATGGCAATGATGGCTTTTATTAAATTAGGTTCAATGGCCTGGGCTAGGGGCAAGTTCGGGAAAGCGCGTGAGCGGACGCCTAAATTACGCAGCTCATCATACACGGCCTGGACGTTGGCATTAAGATAATCGGCGCCAGCCTGAACGATTTCAGGCGTGGCCAAAAAATCACTGTAAGGCACGTAAGCTACGTTTTCCAGGCGGAAGCGAGGGCGGCGGGCTGTGCCGATGTCAATAAAAATCGGATGCTTAATAGCCAGCACGTGAAGCTCGGGGCGGTTGCTCAGTTCAAATTCGGTATTGACTCCGTTGTCGGTTAACACTTTGACTGTCTGACCTTTAGGCTCCTTGACCGTTACTTTCTTTTGTTGTTTGGTGATTTGCCAAACCGTAATTTCGTCAGTGCGGTCATGCCAGACAGCCAAGGTGACCTTAAGGGCCGCCTGGCGGCTGGTGACCACCGGGCGCTTGGCTACGGGTATGGCTGCCTCGGCATTCACTTGCTCTTGCAATATGGCCCGGGCGCGTTGGACCGTGGCCAGGGTAATTGGTAGAGAGGTAGGAGTTTCCTGCGCCTGGGCCGCATTGGCCTGGGCTAAAGACAAAACCAACACGCAAGAGGCTGTAATTTTTAGGCTACGCTTTAACATGCGATTAATCAGGGTTGAAATTGATGCTATCACCCTGTTGCGGAATGCGTATGGTCCAGTCAGGGTGCAGGGCTTGTAAATGGTCTTTAAGTCCGGCCGCCTGCCTTTGCTCGCCATGCACCAGGTAGAGGTGCCCCAACCCCGGCACGTGCTCGGCATAGTCTTGGAGGCCATGAGCGTCAGCGTGAGCGCTCAGCTCGTTCAAAACCGCTACCTCGGCTTTCACCCGGTAACGATCGCCAAAAATGCGGATGTTTTTTTCGCCCTCCACCAAACGGCGCCCGAGAGTGTGTTCGGCCTGAAAGCCGGTGATGAGCACCAGATTTTTAGCATCCTCCACGCCGTTTTTCAGGTGGTGCAGAATGCGCCCGGCCTCGCACATGCCCGAGGCGGAAATAACCAAAAAGGGTCCGGGCTTGGTGTTGAGCACTTTCGATTCCTCGGTTGATTCCACATAAGTCAAATTGCGATAGTACAGCGGCAGTTCCCCCTTTTTGCCGAATTCTTCCCATGACTCCTCGTCGTAATTCTCCGGGTAACGAGCAAAAACCCCGGTCAGTTTGGATGCCAGGGGGCTATCAACATAAGTTGGCAGGCGGGGCAGGCGGCCTTCATCTGTGAGCTTGTGCAACATATAAACAAGCTCCTGCGTACGCCCCAGAGCAAAGGAGGGCACGATGATTTTTCCGCTGCGCTCATAAACTCTTTTAACCACCTGCACCAAGTGCTCCGTCGCCTGCTCCAAGGGCCGGTGAAGCCTGTTGCCGTAAGT
>JACRFN010000016.1 GCA_016217875.1 Candidatus Kerfeldbacteria bacterium | reverse complement strand
CCAGTTCACCGCTGTTAGGCCGGCGCTTGTTTGAGCTGCTAGGCTTTCCCTTTAGCCAAGTTTAGTGAATTTAATTTATGCCCAGTAATACAACTTCGCTAGCCTGCCTGTCGGCAGGCAGGCGCTTGATTCAACCACTATTAGGTACAACCTTATGTCTTATCTAGAGTCATTTAATCATTCATACTCGTTCAACCTGCCCGCGCTCTGGGTGGTTGAGCGAAGTTGATATACTGGGTATGCCAACTATCAGTCAGCTAATTCGCCACGGCCGCCGGTCACTTAAGGCTAAGTCTAAGACACCTGCCCTGGAGCCAGTGCTTAATACTTTAAAGCGCCGCCGGACCAAGTTGCCCAAAAGCAGCCCGTTTAAGCGCGGCGTCTGCGTTAAGGTCACTACCACCACCCCCAAAAAGCCAAACTCAGCTTTGCGCAAAATAGCTCGCGTGCGGCTTAGTAATGGCATGGAAGTGACCGCCTACATCCCGGGCATTGGTCACAATTTACAAGAACACTCTATAGTTTTGATTCGCGGCGGGCGGGTGAAGGATTTGCCTGGCGTGCGTTATCACATTGTGCGGGGCGTTTACGACACCTCAGGCGTGGAAAAACGCATGCAGGGACGTTCTATTTACGGCGTGAAGAAGCCCAAGGCTTAATTATATGCCCAGTAATACAACTTCGCTTAGGCTCGCTTTCGCCAAAGTATCAAGTAGTTACTTTATATTCAGTCAATCTCTAATCATTAATTCGCAGCTTTCTATCTCGCCTAGTTTTGGCGAGCGAAGTTGATATACTGGGTATGCGCGGCAAGAAACAGGCACCCCACCGTTTGATTGCGCCAGATCCACGTTACCAGAGCGCGACTGTGGCCAAGTTTGTCAATCGTCTGATGGAACGCGGTAAAAAGACCGTGGCCCGCAAGGTGGTCTACCAGGCCTTTGACCTGGTAGCCGAGAAAACCAAGCAAGATCCGCGGGATATTTTTGATTTAGCTTTGAAAAACGCGGCGCCGCAAGTGGAGGTGAAGGGCCGTCGAGTGGGTGGTGCCAACTATCAAGTGCCCATAGAAGTACGCGGCGACCGTCGTCAGGCTTTAGCCATGAGGTGGATTATTGAGGCGGCCCGTAGCAAAAAAGGTCAGCCGATGCATCAAAAATTGGCGGCTGAGCTGATTTTGACTTCTCAGAACGAAGGCGATGCCATTAAGAAGAAACTTGACGTTCATCGCATGGCCGAAGCTAATAGGGCTTTTGCGCACTTTGCCTAAACTGAAATTGTCAGCTGAGTTTATTTGAAAGTTAAGTGACAGATGTTGAGGTATGTTTTTACCACTTCTTTAAAAGAAGTGGTACAAGAATCGCCGCCTCGGTCTCCGGACTCGACAATCTTACCCTCGCTCACTGGTTGCCGCTATGCACAGCGACTACAGCACGCGGCAACCGGACGTTCGCTCTGGTTCCAGATTGTAACCGAGTCCTCCGACAGGGCGGCAGTTAAATAAATTTCATTTTTTTGATTTTTGCCTTTTGAATTTATATTATGCCGCGCGAATATTCTTTTGCCAATACGCGTAACTTCGGAGTCATTGCTCATATTGACGCGGGTAAGACTACTGTTTCGGAGCGCATTTTGTTTTACACCGGTAAAAAGCACAAGATTGGCGAAGTACACGAAGGCGAAGCTACCATGGACTGGATGGAGCAGGAAAAAGAACGGGGCATCACCATTACGGCCGCGGCCACGACTTGTTTTTGGAAGGGCACTCGTCTTAATTTGATTGACACTCCAGGCCATATAGATTTTACAGTGGAAGTGAAGCGCAGTTTGCGCGTCTTGGACGGTGGTGTAGTGGTGTTTGATGGCGTGGCCGGGGTGGAGCCCCAATCGGAAACTAATTGGCGCTACGCCGATGACTACGGTGTGCCGCGTATCTGCTTTATCAACAAAATGGATCGGGTGGGAGCTGATTTCTATGCTGACTTAGCCTCTATTCACGAACGATTAACTACCAACGCCCACCCGGTACAGTTGCCTATTGGCGCGGCGGAAACCTTTAAGGGCATTATTGATTTACTCACCCGGCGGGCCGTCATTTATAAAGATGAGTTAGGCAAGGAGTGGGATGAGGGTGAGGTACCGGCCGAGATGAAAGATAAGGTAGAAGAGTATCGGCATAAATTAGTGGAGGCGATTGCCGAGCACGATGATCAATTGTTGCACGCTTATTTAGAAAGTAAAGATATTCCCGTGCCTGAATTAAAGCGCGTGCTGCGTAAGGCATGCATTGCCAATAAAATAGTACCGGTGTTTTGCGGCTCGGCCCTCAAGAATAAAGGAGTGCAGTTTTTGTTGGACGGCGTGGTTGACTATTTACCCTCGCCGATTGATGTGCCACCAATTAAGGCGACCGATCCCAAAACCGGCGCCGCAGTGGAGAGACCGCCTTCAGATGATCAGCCGTTTACAGCCCTGGCCTTTAAAATCGCCACTGACCCGTTTGTGGGCAAATTAGCCTTTTTCCGGGTGTATTCTGGCAAACTTAGTGCCGGGTCGTATGTGTTGAACGCTTCCAATGGAGAAAAGGAGCGCATCAGCCGCATCGTACGACTCCACGCTAACTCACGTGAGGACGTGCAGGAAGTTTACGCTGGCGAAATAGCCGCGGCCGTGGGTTTGAAATCAACCACCACCGGTAATACTTTGTGTGATTTGGATCACCCAGTTCTTTTAGAATCTATTGTCTTTCCTGAACCGGTTATATCGCTGGCTATTGAGCCCAAAACAAAAGTGGACCAAGAAAAGATGGGCCTAGCTTTGCAGAAATTAGCTGAAGAAGACCCAACCTTTAGAATTCGCTCCAATGAGGAAACCGGCCAGCTTATTATTTGGGGCATGGGTGAATTGCACTTGGAAATTATTGTCGAGCGCATGAAGCGCGAGTTCAAGGTGGAGGCCAATGTGGGACGACCGCAGGTGGCTTACAAAGAAACTATCACGCGTCAGGCTAGAGCCGAGGGTAAGTATATTAGGCAGACCGGCGGGCACGGTCAATACGGACATTGCTGGCTGCGAGTTGAGCCACAAGATGCCAAGGGTAAGGGTTTTGAGTTTATTGACGAGGTTAAGGGTGGAGTTATCCCGCGTGAATTTATCGCGCCCATTGAAAAAGGCGTGCGTGAGGCTTTGGAGAACGGTGTCTTGGCCGGGTACCCCGTAGTTGACGTTAAGGTAGCGGTCTACGACGGCTCTTATCACGATGTTGACTCCTCCGAAGCGGCCTTCAAAATCGCGGGCTCCCTGGCTTTCCAAGCCGCCTTTAAGCAAGCTGGTCCGGTTATTTTGGAGCCCATCATGAAGGTTGAGGTTATTATGCCTGAGTCGTATATGGGTGACGTGATTGGTGATCTTAATTCCAAGCGCGGACGCATTATGGAAATGCGTGACCGCTCTGGCGGGAGTAAAGTAGTTGATGCCGAAGTGCCTTTGGGAGAGATGTTTGGCTATGCCACGGGTTTGCGCTCTATGACTCAGGGCCGCGGTTCGTACACTATGGAATTTGACCATTACGCCGAGGTGCCGCGACACATTGCTGAGGAGATTATTGGCGCCGACAAGGCTAAGGCTTAAGTTTGACTTTAGCGTCATTCGACTATGCCCAGTAATACAACTTCGCTAGCCTGCCTGTCGGCAGGCAGGCGCTTGATTCAACCACTATGTGCCATAGCCTTATGTCTTATTTTAAAGTCATTTAATCTTTCCTACTCGTTCAACCTGCTCGCGCTTCGGGTGGTTGAGCGAAGTTGATATACTGGGTATGACCAACCAGTTTGATTTAAACGAGTTAGTCAGGCTTTTTACCAGTCGGGGAGAGAAGGTGGTAGTAATTATCCCGGGCCATGAGCCAGTGGTACTTTTACCACTGGCTCAATATGATCAGTTAACCGGTGTGGCTAAATCACAAATTAACCCTAAGTTAGTAGGTTCACCTGGCAAAAAATTAGGCGGCCAGCCGGCCAAGCCTTCAGCCGGCCAATTAGAGGCAGTTGATCCGCCCCAGGGCTCGCTTGAAGGGGATGATCAGTATTTTCCTGAACCGCTGGAGCCAGAGTCCTAATGCCTCGGGCTTGCCAGAGCCCGAGGGGCGTGCTACAGTTAACAAGCATCATTAAACATTAAAGTTAATTTTTGGCTAACGTTAGGCCTAGATGGTACGAAAATGTACCTCATGTTGGGCTCTAAGGTTAGCCATCAGGAGACCTTAGAACATGGCAGAGAAGTTTGATCGCTCAAAACCGCACATCAACGTTGGTACCATTGGTCACGTTGATCATGGTAAAACTACCCTGACAGCCGCTATCCTCCAGTCACTTAAGCTGGCAGGTATGAAAGCGCAGGACAAGAGCGTTGACCAAATTGACAACGCGCCCGAGGAAAAAGCGCGTGGTATTACTATTAATACCGCCCACGTTGAATACGAGACCTCGAAGCGTCACTATGCCCACGTCGACTGTCCTGGGCACGCTGACTACGTTAAGAATATGATTACGGGCGCGGCCCAGATGGACGGTGCCGTTTTGGTGGTTTCCGCGGCCGATGGTCCCATGCCTCAGACCCGCGAACACATTTTGTTGGCTCGTCAGGTCGGTGTGCCGTATATTGTCGTTTTCTTGAATAAGGTTGATATGGTGGACGAAAAGGACCTGGTGGACCTGGTGGAAGAGGAAGTGCGCGATTTGCTGAAGAAATACGAATTTCCCGGCGACAAGACTCCCATTATCCGAGGCAGCGCCCTCAAGGCCCTGGAGGCGGCTAAGGCCGGTAAGAAAGACGATCCGGCTATTCAACCTATTCTTGATTTGGTGAAGGCTTTGGACGAATATATCCCTGAGCCAGTACGTGAGATTGATAAGCCGTTCCTGATGCCGATTGAGGACATTTTCTCCATTGAAGGCCGAGGCACAGTGGTCACCGGTCGTATCGAGCGCGGCCTCTTGAAGCTTAACGATGAGGTGGAAATTGTCGGCTTGCGCGACACCCAGAAGACGGTGATTACCGGCATCGAAATGTTTAACAAGTCCTTGGATGAGGGCCGGGCGGGCGACAACGCCGGTCTGTTGTTGCGTGGCTTGAAAAAGACTGATGTGGAGCGCGGGCAAGTAGTGGCTAAACCTGGTTCCGTGACCCCGCACACAGAGTTTGAGGCCTCCGTCTATATCCTGACCAAAGACGAAGGCGGTCGTCACACGCCTTTCCTCAAGGGTTATAAGCCTCAGTTCTATATTCGTACTACTGACGTGACTGGTGAGGTAATTTTGCCAGCTGGAACTGAAATGGTTATGCCGGGCGACAATATCAAATTGCAGGTAAACCTCATTAGTCCGGTGGCTCTGGAAGAGAAACAGCGTTTTGCCATCCGTGAAGGCGGCCACACTGTCGGCGCCGGCGCCGTCATTAAAGTTATTAAGTAACTTTGCAAGTTTAGTCTGCCCACTCTGAGGTAGCCCCGTCTTGCTCTGGACTATGGTTGTAGCTAAACCCGTCAACACCCAAACTGAGCATATCTCTACGTCTAAAACCCAAGAAGAGGAACCACGCTCACGTGTTCGCATTCGCATTCGGGCCTACGACCATAAGATTATTGATCAAGCGGTGCGCACCATTCTGGAGACGGCTTTAAGGACGGGGGCTAAAGTAGTCGGGCCTATACCACTGCCCACGGAGAAGTCGCGTTATACGGTTATTCGGTCCTCTTTCATTGACAAGAATTCGCGCGAACAATATGAAATGCGCGTGCACAAAAGATTGTTAGACATTCTTGAACCAACACCAAAAACCATAGATGCCCTAACTAACCTTAATCTTCCCGCGGGCGTCGACGTCGAAATTAAGATGTAATCTAAGGTTCGCCCCCGAGCCTCGCGGCAGGTAATCCGCCAAGCGGCGGATTAAACCGGCGACGGGTGGGGTTTAAGGCCCGAACCTGGAGTATCACTTCTGCCTAATCCTTTCCGTTATTCTTTATTGTTTAATTATGGTTGCCGTTTACCAGGGGTTAAGGCGCGTTTAGAGAGCAGGTAAACGGTGTTTATTTTGCTTCAATAACCAGTATGACTAAGTTTATCATGGCCACCAAGATAGGTATGTCACGCACCTTCCGCCCAGACGGTGCGGTGGTGCCAGTGACTAAGCTTAAGGCTGGCCCTTGCCTGGTGACAGGCCTGCGTACGTCTGACCGCCATGGCTATCAGGCAGTACAGTTGGGTTATGGTGAGGTTAAGCGCTTGCCTAAGCCGCAAGCCGGTTCCTTGAAGGCTATGGGTAAGCTTTTCCGTCACTTACATGAGTTTCGTCTGAGCCCGGGTCAAGCTGTGACAATCGGGCAAACCATTGACGTGAGCCAGTTTGCTCCAGGTGAATTCGTTTCCGTGGTGGGTTGGTCTAAGGGGCGCGGTTTTCAAGGGGTGGTTAAGCGGCACGGCTTTCATGGACACCCCTCGACTCACGGGCACAAAGACCAATTACGTATGCCTGGTTCTATTGGGGCCGGGGGAGTTCAGCACGTGCGCAAAGGTATGCGTATGGCTGGTCGGATGGGTCAGGCCCGCGTGACGGTTCATAAGCTGGAAGTAGTGGCCGTAGACCAAGAGTCTAATGAGTTGTTGCTGCGAGGCGCGGTGCCAGGTACCAGGCGCGGTTTAGTACTAGTCACGGCGGCTTAAGCTGGCTATTTGTTATGACTAAACTTCAGAACATAAAGGTTATGAATCTTAAGGGTGAGGCAGTCAGGGAGCTTGACCTGCCTCCAGCGGTCACGTCGCTCCAAGTCAAGCCTGAAGTAGTGCATCAGGTAGTAGTAGGTTTGAGGGCCAGCCGCCGAGCCGGTACTGCTCATACTAAGGATCGTAGTGAGGTGGCAGGCGGCGGCAAAAAACCTTGGAAGCAAAAAGGTACTGGGCGAGCCAGGCACGGCTCCATTCGTTCGCCTTTGTGGATAGGCGGTGGAGCGGTGTTTGGTCCGCGTAATACTCGTAACTACGGACACCGTCTGCCAGCCAAGCTGCGGGCCCAAGCTAGGGCCATGGTGGTGGCGGATTATTTGTCTGGGGGCCAGGTGGCAGTTATAGATTCTTTACCCCTTGAGCATAAAACTAAACTTTACGCTGAGTTATTGCGTCAGCTTAAGATGACCAAAGGCAAGTGTCTGGTGCTGTTGACCGCTAAAGAAGTTGACCATCGGCGCGGTTTCCAAAATTTACCCAACGTGACAGTGGCGCCGCTGAGCGGGCTTAATGCTTTGGACGGTTTGAGCGCGGCTAGGTGGCTCGTGACAGAAGATGGCTGGCGCGAGTTGTTGGCCTTTGTTAAATCATAGTTTATGGCTTTGCTGAAAAAATTTACCGCAGCTTCCAGCCCCTCTATTCAGCCCACCAAGCGCCGGGCGATACCTAATATTACTCTCCTGCCCTTAGTGACCGAAAAAAGTAGCCGACTTCAGGCTTTGGGTCAGTATACTTTTGCCGTGCGGCCAGGAGTCTCTAAAGTAGAGGTCAAAAAGGCGATTGAGACCATTTATGGCGTGCGAGTGATAGGTGTTAACAGCCTGCGTTTGCCCCGCAAGACAGTTCGCCGTGGTAGGATATCGGGACGAACCGGCCTTAGGCGGCACATGATTGTCCGCTTGAGTCGCGGCCAAACTCTGAACCAAACTAAGATTGGTTAATTTTTATGCCCCGTAATACAACTTCGCTTAGGCTCGTGTTCGCCAAAGTATCAAGTAATCATCTTATGTTTAGTAAATCTCTAATAATTAACTTACGACTTTCTACCTCGCCTAGCTTTGGCGAGCGAAGTTGATATACGGGGTATGCCAGTTAAGTTTTATCACCCCACTACTCCTGGTCGCCGGCACGCCGGCGTGCTCGTCCGCGAGCTCACACGCAAGGAGCCGGAAAGACAACTAACGCGCGGCAAGTCGTCCCAGGCTGGGCGTAATGCCCAAGGCAAGATTACAGTTCGTCATCGCGGCGGCGGCGTCAAGCGTTTGTGGCGGGAAGTTGATTTTAAGCGCCTTAAATTTGATGTGCCAGCGCGAGTGGCGGCCATTGAATATGACCCTAACCGTACGGCTAATCTGGCCTTGTTGGTGTATCGCGATGGTGACAAACGTTATATTATTTCTCCCACCGGCTTGACGGTAGGGCAGGAAGTAGTTTCCTCACAAAAGTTGGTGGAGATTAAGGTGGGTAATCGCCTGCCGTTGCAATACGTCCCGAGCGGCTTGCAGGTTCATGATATTGAGCTGACGCCCGGCGGCGGTGGTTTGCTAGCCAGGACGGCTGGTTCTTACGCCACCGTGATGGGGGTGGAGGCCTCCCAAGCCCGGCTTAAGTTGCCCTCAGGCGAGATTCGGGTGGTACCGGCTGTTTGTCAGGCCACTATCGGTCAGGTAGGTAATGTAGACCATGCTAACGTGCGTTTGGGTACAGCGGGCCGCCGGCGCCGTTTGGGTTTCCGGCCATCAGTGCGCGGTAAGGCCATGAACCCGGTTGATCACCCGCACGGCGGAGGTGAGGGCCATAACCCAATCGGTTTGAAACACCCCAAGACACCGTGGGGTAAACCAGCCTTGGGCGTGCTGACCCGTAAGCGCTTTAAGAGTTCCAACCGTTTTATTATCAACCGTCGTCCTAAGCGCGCCTAAGTTCAATTCTTCTTTGATTATGTCACGTAGTTTGAAAAAAGGCCCTTTCGTTGATGCCAAACTCCTGCGCAAGCTTTTAAAGCTCAAGGCCGGAGATAAAGTGGTTATTAAGACGTGGTCGAGAGATTCAACTATCACTCCCGAGATGGTGGGGTTTACGATTGCCGTGCATAATGGCAAGACGCACTTGCCGGTATTTATCGTGGAGAATATGGTCGGCCATAAGTTAGGCGAATTCGCCCCCACCAGGAAGTTTACCGGCCATGGTGGTCGTATGGCGCGCGAGCAAGCTGCCGCGGCCGCTGCTGCCGCCGCGCCAGCGCCGGCGGAAGCTCCAGAGACTAAACCAGAAGCCAAGAAGTAGTCAATTTTTATGAACGTCACTGCTAAATTATCATTTTTAAGACAGTCACCACGCAAGGTGAAGCTGGTTATAGATATGGTGCGCGGGCTCGGGCTCGGCCAGGCCTTAGAGCAGCTGTCGGTGTTGCCTCAAATGGCGGCTCAGCCAGTGCGCAAATTATTGCAGTCAGCCTCGGCTAATGCCTTTAATAACTATAAACTCAAAGTGGCTGATCTCTGGGTAAAAACCATCGAGGTGGGGCAGGGGCCGGTGCTTAAGCGCTGGACACCCCGGGCCATGGGTCGGGCCACGCCCATCCGTAAGCCTACCGCTCACCTCAGGGTGGTGTTGAGTGATGAGGCCCGGACTAAATCATCGGCTCGCCAAGCCAAGTAATTATATGGGTCAAAAGGTTCATCCCAAAGCTTTCCGTCTCGGTGTTGTTTATTCTTGGAAATCCAAGTGGTTTGCTCGCCGTGGTTACCGTGACTTGTTGGAGGCAGACATTCGTTTGCGCCGTTGGCTGAAGAAAAAGTTGAAGGGCGCGGCCGTGGCACAGATTGAGGTTGAGCGGGGAGCTTCGACCATCACCATCACCATCCACACGGCCAAACCAGGCGTGGTTATAGGTCGCGGTGGGGCGCAGGTAGAGGAGCTTAAGCGCGAAATTAAAGCGCGTTTCCTGGAACCCAAACAAAATCTTCAGCTTAATATTCAAGAAGTGCCTAATCCCATGTTGTCGGCTGAGATTGTGGCGGAGAATATGGCCCTGGAGTTGGAAAAGCGTTTACCTTTCCGGCGGGTCATGAAGCAGGCCATGGATCAGGTGATGAAAGCCGGGGCCTTGGGCGTGAAAGTTATGGTCGGCGGACGCTTGAACGGTGCGGAAATCGCTCGGAGCGAGCAATTAAGTCACGGCACGGTGCCGTTGCATACCATCCGAGCCGAAATTGATTTTTCCCGCACGGTGGCTCGCACTACTTATGGCATGATTGGCATTAAGGTTTGGATTAATCGAGGCGAAGCGGCCACTACTCCGAGTATTACGCCGGTGGCGGCTAGCCGCGCTCGTTCTGCTCGGGTTTAGATAATATTTTTATGCTTATTCCTAGAAAAGTTAAGTACCGTAAGTCGCATCGCGGCGATCAAATAAAAGGCCAGGCGGTTCGTAAAATAGCCTTGAGTTTTGGTAGTTTTGGCTTAAAAACTCTGGAGGCAGGCTGGATTACTTCGCGACAAATTGAGTCCTCCCGTCGGGCTATCACTGGTTACTTGCAACGCAAGGGCAAGGTTTGGATACGCATTTTCCCTGATAAGTCAGTTACAGTTAAGGGTAACGAAATTCGCATGGGCGGCGGCAAGGGGGCGGTTGATCATTACGTCGCGCCTGTGAGGCCAGGCACTATCTTGTTTGAGGTGGATGGGGTGACCTTAGCCGAGGCTAGGATTTCGCTGCGTTTGGCCGCTCATAAACTGCCGGTTAAAACTATTGTCGTCAGTAAGACTACTTCCTAGTTTTTGTTATATGGAATTATCCATGTCAGCCATTCGCGCGAAAACTGAAGCCGAACTGCAGAAGCTGTTGGCCGAGTCGCAGACAGAGCTCAGGTCTTTGCGTGTTAAAGCCTCAGCTAAAGATCTTAAAGACGTGCGGTCTATTCGCCGCTACCGTCAGTTTGTCGCTCGTTTACTGTCACGTTTAGGAGAGTTTAAGCAGAAACTAGTAGCCTAAATTTATGACTAATACTTCTATCAAGCGTCGCCTGTCAGGCACGGTGGTCTCAGCTAAGCAGCCTCAGACCAGGGTGGTGTTAGTGGAGCGGGTGCAAATACATCCCAAGTACGGCAAGCGTTTTCGTACTGGCCAGCGCTATTTAGTTCAGGACAGTGCCGAGCCAACCAAATTGGGTGATAGGGTAATGATTGAAGCCACTCGTCCTTTGTCCCGACTCAAGCGTTGGCGTATTGTATCTAAACTCGGGGTCTAGTTAAATTTGTTGATATTTTATGGTTCAGCTTCGTTCCATGCTCGTAGTGGCAGATAACAGCGGCGCTAAAAAGGTGCAGTGTATTAAGGTTTTGGGTGGCTATAGGAAACGGTATGCGCGATTGGGGGACATTATTACGGTGGTAGTCAAGGATGCCCAGCCTCACGGCTTAACCAAGAAGAGTGAAGTGACTCATGCCGTGCTGGTGCGCACACACAAGGAACACCGCCGTCCGGACGGTTCTTACATTCGTTTTGATGATAACGCCGTGGTCTTGATTGATAAAAAATCTAAAGAACCGCGGGGTAGCCGTATTTTTGGCCCGGTGGCCAGGGAACTTAGAGCCAAGGGCTTTCAAAAGATTATTTCGTTGGCCCCGGAAGTACTCTAACATTTGTTTTAGCAGAGTTTATGATGCCACCTCAGCTTAAGATTAGAAAAGATGACCTTGTTCGCGTGATGACCGGGCGTGACCGTGGCAAGCAGGGTAAGGTCACCCAGGTCTTTCCTCGTCAGAGGTTAGTGGTGGTGGAAGGCCTTAACATTCGCGTTAAGCACCTTAAACAGACCAAGGGCAGAAGCAGGCAGTCGGCGGGTAGCAGAGTGCAATATGCCGCCCCCCTCTTAGCTTCTAAAGTTATGATAGTTTGTCCGCACTGCAGCCGGACTACCCGTCCTCGCATGGTTGAAGCCGCCGATAGCCGTCGTCTGCGCACTTGTCATCGTTGTACCCAGCCATTGACCGCTTAAATATATGCCCCGTAATACAACTTCGCTAAGGCTCGCATTCGCCAAAATTGTCAGGTAATTACTTTATGATGAATCAATCTTTAAATATTAATTTACGACTTTCTATCTCGCCTTGCTTTGGCGAGCGAAGTTGATATACGGGGTATGCCTACCGAGTTACTTAATTTGAAAGAAAAATACGAACGCGAGGTCGTGCCCCGGCTTAAGCAGGAGTTTGGCTTGGCTAATAATCTGGCCGTGCCGCGGCCGTTTAAGGTGGTGCTGAACGTTGGTTTCGGTGCCAGGAACAAGGATGCGGCCAAGGCGCAAGAGGTCGCGCTTAAGACACTGGAGCGCATCTCTGGCCAAAAGCCGGTAGTCACGCTGGCGCGCAAATCAATCTCCAACTTTAAAATCCGTGAGGGTATGCCGGTTGGTGCCATGGTTACGATGCGCGGCGCTCGCATGTATGATTTTTTGGCTAAACTGGTTAACATTGCCTTGCCCCGAGTGCGCGATTTCCGAGGTTTGTCAGCCGCTTCCATTGACAGCCGGGGGAATTTGTCCATTGGTTTTCGTGAGCATATCGTGTTCCCTGAGATTCGTTCCGATGAGGTGGAGGCTATTCATGGGCTGGAGGTGGCTATTGCCACTACTCCCAGTTCACCGCTGTTAGGCCGGCGCTTGTTTGAGCTGCTAGGCTTTCCCTTTAGCCAAGTTTAGTGAATTTAATTTATGCCCAGTAATACAACTTCGCTAGCCTGCCTGTCGGCAGGCAGGCGCTTGATTCAACCACTAT
>JACRFN010000015.1 GCA_016217875.1 Candidatus Kerfeldbacteria bacterium | reverse complement strand
CACCACAGGGCCCAAACCAAAAACCCAAAAAACAAAAAGTCCGGTTGCGCACCAAGCCGACAGCCGAACCAAAGACAACCAACTAATTGGCTTTTTTGTTTCAAATCCTAACCAGTGATTAGACTCTTGTGACATACCCTCTCCTCGTGTATAACTATATACCCCGCTACCCAAGGGTTCAAGCCAGACACTTATCCACAACCTAAATCATCAAAACTATTCTCTTATTCGTGAGAATAAGAGAATAGTTAATAGTGGGCATGGATCAGGGATAAAAACCGACAAAAACTAAAATAATGTTTATAAAATAAACCAGCTAAGCTGTTAGCTGACTAATAGTACTACCAAAAACACGCAACTTGCTATTTAAACTGTAAAAAACCTCCAATCCACGTTGTTCACGATTTAATAAACCAACTTGCTCAAGCAATAAAAGATGGCGAGAGGTACTTTTGAGTGACAATTTAAGTTGTTGCGCTATTTCGCCCACTGACATTTCGGCACGGCCACGCAGCAGGCTGATGATTTTCAGCCGACGATCGTTGCCTAAAGATTTGAATAACCGTGTCCCCTCCCGCATAAACCCGAGGTTGATTAATTGTTAGGCGACGCTGTATTAGGAGCAGCCTTGTTAGGCTGAGCCAATAATAAACTAAAAAAGAAAGTAGAACCCTTGCCCTTTTCGCTGGCCACCCAAATGCGTCCGTCCATTTTCTCCACCAGCTGGCGCACTATGAATAATCCCAAACCAGTGCCTTGAATATCTTTAGTTTCCTCCGACTCCACGCGGAAAAAGCGCTGGAACAGTTTGGACTGATCTTCTTTGGATATACCCAAACCGTTGTCTTTAATGCCTATTACCATCTCTTTGTCCTGAGGGGTCAGGGTAACCTCCACCCGGCCGCCGGTGGGGGTATATTTAATGGCATTGCCTATCAAATTCACCAATACTTCTTGTAATTTATCCTTATCAGCCATCACAGGCGGCAAGGAAGCGGGCGGGGTATAAACTAGAGTATGCTTTTTTTCCTGGGCCAGGGGTAACAATTCATTAAGCGTGGTTTGTACCAAAGCCACTAAATTTTGCGGCGAGGTGGCGAACTTTAAACGGCCAGCTTGGCTGCGCGCCACTTCCAGCAAATCATTAACCAATGTGGCCAGGCGCGAGCCGGCTTGCTGCAGGCGAGTGACAAACTCCTTACCTGACTGGGGCAAATCTTTACTGACATCGCCCAGCATTTCGGCGTAGCCGCGGATAGCCGTCACCGGCGTGCGCAATTCGTGGGCGGCGATGAAAACGAATTCGTCTTTCAAGCGTTCTAATTCCTTTAAGCCCCGGGTCATACTTTGAAAAGAGCGCGACAGCTCGCCCACTTCATCCAAACTCTGACTGTTAAGCTCAACGTCAAACTTGCCCTGCCCCACCGCTTCAGTGGCAGTTTTAAGCGCCCGCAACGGCTTGGTAAACTGACGAGCCACAAATAGACTAAGTAAAATAAGTAAGATCAACAAACCGCCGGTGGCCCAAGTTAATTGAGCTATTAAGGAGCTCACGACTTCCAAAGCTTCAGTTTGCGGCCAGGCCGCCACCACTGTCCAATTTAGACGAGGTATGGTACGTCCAACCGAAAAGACCGACTCATTGAAACGCGGCTCAAAATAACTGGCCGCTTCGCTCGTGACCGCGCCCCATTTACCGGCGGCTATTTCTTGCACAAAAGCCGGGGCCTTAAAATTGTAACGCACGCCGCGGCGATCGGAACTATTATCAAAATTCGTTGACCAAGCCATCAAACGCGCTTCTTGATCAACCACATAAAGAGAGCCGCGGTTACCCAGGTTGGACTGAGCTACCAGGGGTAAGAGTGAATCCAAATTAACCTCGCCGCGCAACGCACCAATGACTTGTCCTTGCTGATTTACTACCGGCGTACCCAGCGTTAAGTAGGGCTGACCAGCCACTAAATAGACTGAGCTTAAATAATTTTTTTTCTTTAGGGCCGACACTATAGCCAGGTCCTTATCTTGCTCTACGTTGAGATATACCGGATTAGGCTCAGCTCGTACCTGACGCAGTACGTTCCACCTCCCCGGCGACAAAGCATCGGGGCTCAAAAAATCCACCTCAATCATGGTTGAATCCGTCTCCAGCTGCGCGCGGGCTAAGAATTTCTGCTGCTCCGGACCAATAATCGCCACGTTAGGGTCGGCAACAACTATCCGAAAGGTTTCCAATTTATCATCAATAAATTTACGCAAGCGCGACACTGATTGATTAACCAGCTGCCATTCCAACTCAGCCACGTTGCGCTGGCGCGTGAGATGAATGGTGCGAATGGCCAAAGAGCCCAAAACCACCAAGGACAAAAGGCCAACCAAGGATAACAACAAAGCCAACTTACGCTCCAGGCGGCTAGTTATAACTTTAAACAGATTTTTTATAGCCCAAGACATGCCTCTTTAGTATAGCAAACTTAAGCCGAAGACTTGGGTAACGGCAAATTTAAAGTGAAAACACTGCCTTGGCCCGGCTGGGAAGTAAAGGCCAGGCTGCCACCGTGGCCTTGGGCTATGGTTTTGATTAAAAATAGCCCCAAACCAGTGCCGACATTCTTTTGTTCTATAGCATTACTCGCCCGGAAAAATTGTTGGCCAATACTAGCCTGCTCAATGGCGGGTATACCAATACCGGTATCGCTGACTACCAGCTTAATTTCGTGGGGCGAGGGGGTTAAGGACACGGTAATACTACCAGCTTTAGTATAAGTGACAGCGTTAGCCATTATATTTTGGCATAAAATACCAAGCGCCCGCTCATCACCTACTACGGTTAAAGTAGCTGGCAGATCAAGCTTAAATTCCAATTTTTTTTCTTGAGTTTGAACAGATAGTGGTTCAGTTTGTTGTTTTATTATCTTAACCAAATCAACTGCTTTAGGATTTGTCGGTTTGTAACCCAAACCAAATTCTGATACCAATAATAAATCTTCAACAATAGCTGTTAACTGCTGAGTATTGGCCAAACTGCCTTTTAACATATCCTTACCTTCGGCTGAAACTTTTTCCTCTTGCAACAACTCCAAATTCCACTTCAGGGACGTTAAGGGCGTGCGCAATTGATGGGAGGAGACTGATATGAAAGTATCTTTCATTTTTGACAGTTCGCGCTCATGCGCCAATGACTCAGCCAAGGCTTCACTCCTAATCTTAATGGCCTTAAGCTCATCCAAAGCCTCCAAGTCTTTGGCCATTTGGTTAAAGCTGGTGGCCAAATTTTCTAATTCATCGTGCGTCTTAAGCGAAATACGATGCTTAAAATCACCCTGACCAATAATGTTAGCGCCGGTTTGGAGCACTCGCACCGGACGCAACAAGAAGGCCGCTACAAAAAAACTAACTAACAAAACCACTAAAAAGGCGCCTAAGCTTAAATAGCCTAACGACTGAATGAGTGACCATACCGGCGCCATAGCCTCATCCTCGGGCCACTCAGCCACCACGGCCCAACCCAAAGCCGGCACTTTTACGCCAGCGGCTAAAACCGTTCGCCCGCCAGAATTGATATAAGTATCATCATCCTCTAGCCCCTGATGGACTGTGCCGGTTAAAATACTCTTGGCCAAGGCCGGCGGCGAAAAATTGGACTGGTCAAAAGGAAAGGTACCTGATTGGGCCAAAAGTTCGCCCGCCACAGTTAGGATGTAAAGATAGCCGGTGTTGCCCAAACGCACGCGACTAAAATCTTGACGCAGCTTGCTTAATTCCAGCCTGCCCCACAATACGGCAATCGTAACACTTTCGTGGTTAACCACCGGCGAGGCTAAAACAGCATAGGCTTTATCGCCCTCAAACTCCACGTCGCCAAAATATTTTTGCCCCCACAAAGCTGCTTTAAAAGATGGATCTGCTTGATGATTTGAGAGCGGCACTTCTTGGCCGCCCACCACCAGATGCGAAGTTTCCTGGCCAGTGGGGTTAATAAAAGACACACCCTGCAAAGCAGAATCCTGCTCTAGCATGCTTTGCAGAATAAAACGCTGCTGCTCTGGGCCGACTGCTTGCACGTTGGGGTCGGCAATTTTAAGTTCAAAAGTAGACAACCTGTCATCCACGAATTTTTTCAATTGAAAAGACTGCTGATTGACCAGCTGCCAGGAAAGTTCAGCCACATTGGCACGGCGTGATTGTTTTAAACTATAAGCGCCCCATAAACCTAAAGAGGCCAAGGGCAAAAGAGCTACTAAAACCAGAAGAATAATGACTTTAAACTGCAGGCGTGAAAAACCTAGTTTGAACATAAAATTACGCCTTCAGTATAGCAAATTAATAAGCAGGCTGATTATTGAACACCAATAGATATGCAATATAACGCTCAGGCTAGACCCGCCTTTAAGGGGCGGGTCTAGCCCAGCGCCGAAATTACTCTATTACCTTCTAGCGCCTGAGTAGGCAATGGCGCGCACCGCGTCCCAATCCGAAGCTGTGGTCGGAGCTTTACCGAATATAACTTTAAAGCTCTTGATAGCGACTTTTTCCGAATTAAGATTACGCGTGGCAGTGCGCAGACCATAGGCCATTACCACAACCGCGGCATCATCGTTGGCCTGCGTTCTGACTGAAGAGCGTTGATAGATCTTTTTAAAGGTTCCCTCCACCGACTTTTCGCGCGTGGCATTGCTGACGCTGGGGAAACGGCCGTTAGCTATCTTGATGACGTCAGACCAGTCGGCCTCAGTAGTCGGCACTTTGCCGAAAGCCGCCCGGAAACTGTTGACTACGCCAGCCCGCTCCCCGGCCCCTAAGCTCGTGGTGGTAGGCGTGCCGTAAGTGACGAAGTTGACCACGCGGGCTTTGCTCGCGGCCGGAGTAGAGGCCACTACCACGCGGGCCACGATGGTTGAACTATAACGCTGCTCCAAGCCGGTGTCGCGCTTGACGCCCACTTCGGTCGCCATAGCCTCGGCCTCAACCGTAGCTACCTTAGCCGCCTCCTTAGTAATAGTCAGTACTTGAGCGGCCCGCTCGGCTTCAGAAACTGGCTTGAGCGCCGGTGCGGTAATTTCTTCAGCCGTTGCGCCAGGGTTGAGTGTAATATTGGCACTCAAACGCGAGCTCACTGTACCGTTAACGTCACGATATTTAACGTACACGGTCTTAAGTCCGCTGCCTGACGACAAGTTGTAAGTGACAGTCGGCGCATAAGTTTGCCAGGAAGCGCCGCTGAAGTCAGGCGACTCGGAAATCGTCACCTGGGTGGCATTGGTGGAACTTAGGTTCAGCGTTACGGTGGAGCTTACCGTGGTGGAGGCTCCGCTGTTAAGGCTGAAAGTGGAAGCCAGAGTACCGGCGGAGAAGCCGGAAGAAAGCGTACCGCCGCCAGAGGTGGTAACAGGAGCGACGGTAGCAGCAGAAGCCGCGGTAGCCACAAAGGGCAACACGATGGCGAAAATGGTCAAGTGGTCGGTGTTGCCGCGAACGGTGTTGGTAGCGGTATCAATGGTTCCGGGTACTGTTACCCAGTTGTTGGCCGTGTCGTCCCAATATGACAAGTTAAGCTTGCTCTCGTCAGCGCTGTCTTCGGCTATACCGAGCGAGGTTAGGTCAGCTGCGCTGTAGGTCATTTCCACGGTAATGGAACCACTCAAGGAGTTGATGGGGTTGCCGGACGAATCAGTCGCCTTGATCTCCTTGCCTTTGTTGCCGGCAATCTTGGCCGAGGAAGTTTTAGTAAGATTGTTTGTTTCCTTGGCCTGTACTTGCCCGGAGGAAGTTGAGCTGCCGAGGGCGCTCGCCGGAATAGTAAGCTTGACGCCGGCCACGCTGTCAATCAGCTCGCCGCCTTGCGCCGGCGTAATGGACTGCGCTTTGGGCGGATTAAGAGCCACGGTACCGGACAGTGTAATGTTGGCATTGGTGAGCGATGAGGTAACAACAGTGCCGTATTCGGCCTCCTGGTAGCCTTCAGCCACGCCGTAGACGCGCCAGGAACCACTTGACAGAGAAAGCGTGTAGTTGCCGCTCGCGTCCGCCGGCGCCCCGGCCATACCAACCGCGCCCACGCGCTCAGCGCGGACGAAGGCTCGGCTAGCGCCGGTAGAGCCTATCTTCACCTGGCCGGAAACAGTAATGGAAGCTTGAGTTAAGATAACGTTATTGCCGGTGCTGTCGGCAGTGTCGGACACAGTCAACGCATTAGGCGCGCCAACATAGCCAGGTTTCATGGCCTGAAGCTTGTAAGTGCCGGCCTTGGCTTGCAGGCTAAAGGTGCCGTTGGCAGCCGTCAGCGTGCCGAAGCGGATACCCACGGTATCATCCATCAGTTCTACCCAGGCTTTTTCCAGCTCATTGCCCGTGTCAAGGCTGGTTTTATACACCGTACCTGAAACTATACGCATGGCAGGCAAGGTGACGGTAATACCTTCATTGCCGTCTACCGTAACATTGGAACCGACTGTGGTGCCGGCCAGCACCGTGGTGCCGATGCCAGAGGTATCAGACAAAGCCAGACCAGCGGCGTCCACGCCAGGCACGAAGACTTTTACGCCGTAGGTGCCGCTCGGCAACTGCATGGTAGCGCTGGCGCCGTTCTTCACCTCGGCGTGGTTGCCCATGTTGTTAGTAGTATTGAACACGTCAACAAAGGCTTGACTGACAGTGCCCGAGAAAGTAATGGTAATGGTGTTAAGAGCTCCGGTGCGTACGTTCTTGGTCACTGTACCGCCGGCAGTCACTGAAAAAGCAGTAATAGCGGCCAAGTTGGCATCCACTGAAGCCATCTGTCCCCGGCCTGGCTTGAACACGCGAATGGTGTAACCTGAGCCGGCCGGCACTCTTAAGGAATAAGTGCCGTCAGCCGCGGTTGACGCATCATTGGCGCTGAAGCCGCCCGAGGTGGGGGTACCTTCCACGTGCACAAAGGCGCCGGCTATTCCCTCATTCGCATCAATGGTGGCGTCGGCACTACTGAAAACCGTACCGTTAATGGTGCCGAAATCAGCCGTGGTAGGCGCGAAGTTCTGGTTAGTAAGATTGGCGCTTGCCACCGTGAGTGATTTTTCCGGCAACTGCCCGTAGCCTGGGAGGAAGGTACCGACTTTCCAACTGCCGCTGCCAACGTAGAGCGTGTAGGCACCCTGGGTGTCGGTTAAAGCCTGGGCGTTACCCGGACCGTCAGTACGATAAGCGTAGACCGAGGCGCCATTGATGACTGTGGTACCATCGGTTACTTTACCTGTAATGGTGTAATCGGGTTTGGACAGTTTGATAATAACATTAGTGGTAACGGTGGTGGAGCCGCCAGCATATACGCCGCCGGCTGTCACAACTACCGACTGCTCCTGCCCCGAAGGCATGCCAGGTACAAAAGCGCCAACCGAGTACGAACCGGCAATCACTTTAAGGGTAAAAGTACCCTGGGCCGAGGCTTGGGCGTGAGTGCCAAAACCGCCTTGCGGCGTGTAGCCGTATACCTCGGCGTTGGCAATGGCGTTGCCCGCACCGTCCTGCACCGTGCCGTTAATGGTCAAGCCGGCTGATTGGAGCACGAAGCT
Source organism: Candidatus Kerfeldbacteria bacterium (assembly GCA_016217875.1). GTDB lineage: Bacteria > Patescibacteriota > Patescibacteriia > Veblenbacterales > UBA10138 > JACRFN01. The sequence continues at coordinate 3,812 of JACRFN010000015.1, read as the reverse complement.
GACACAACCGTCATTGGCCACATCTTTGTCAGGGTTTACGCAAATAGGTGCATTAACATCAACACTGTCTTCCTTAAATGTGCCACCAGCCGCAATGTTCACTTCCCATGGTTTAGGCGGCATGTAACTGGGGGCCGGCGGCGGACCGGACATTGACATATCAGGCATTTGCGGCCCCACGCCCACGAACCAATTCTGGCTCTTGGTTAGAGCAAGGGTAATGGTGTCGTAATTGGTGGCATTGCCGTCAAGCGTTACCTTTTTGCGAATGAAGCCCGAGGGACTGCCGGCAAAAACCTCTACCGGTTCGTTAGCCGGGCCTTTCACGAACACCTTTACGGCCGCTGTGCCGGCCGCACCGGTAAGTTTGCTAAGTGTTATTGTCTTGGCGGCATCGGCCCCGGAAATGCGCACGGAGGTGGGCATGGCCTGGCCAGACCATTCGTCATTATTGGCTGTATTGGTGAACATGGAATCGGTAAACACCATATACTCACCATCTGACAATCCAGTAAAGCTGGCGACGGTTGACGAGGTACCGTTAGTAAAGGTAACGGTTTGGTCTTGCATGCCGGTCATAGGCGAACCGACTAATACTTTCATAGTGCCGGTGACGTTGCTCGCCGTGGCTACCGTGACGTCAATCTTGTAATTGCCACTGGCGCCGATAAAGAACGGCTGGGACACACTGGAATCAAGCAAAGTGGTACCGGAGTAGGTTTTAATATCCACTGTATAGCCGGAAGTGCCAAAGTCCATTGGTATAGTGGAATTCTTAAGGCCGGCAATGTCCAAGCGCAGATAATCATGCGTGTCGCTGTACTCGCTGCGCGTCGGCACCGCGCCGAGCGTAACCGTAACGGTGCGGGCTACCGTATCTACTGTTACACCATCAGCACCCGCTCCGCCTGATTGGGGCGTCTCAGTTGCAGTACCAAACACCACCGCGCCAGCACCCGGACCGTTGATGTCGCTGTTGGGCGGAGAGTTTGGATCTTTCTTAGCGCCTGAAACATCAAAGCCAGTTGGAAAAGCCAGTACTATTTTACCGCTGGCTGGAATCTGCTTGGAGATTGGGATTTCCACGCCGTAAATAGTAGTGACACCGGCGCCGGTATTGAATGGCCTGGCCATGGCCGGGGGCATGTAGCTGATGCCAGACGTGGCGTAATTGGGGCCAGTAGGGGCGGCAAAAGACCCGCCGGAGATCACGCCGGGTCCAAGCATGCCTCCACTGGAAGCGGACGACAGCACTGTACCACCTATGCTTGGCGTGCCAGATATGGTATTACCTGACAGGTCTTTGACACCTGTGACAGTCAAGGTGAACGAGCTGCCACTGGTTAAGGCCAAACCTTCTATCATAACCGTGTTTTTATCAGCTTCATAACGCATGACTACCGATGATGGCAAAGACGCGCTATTCAAAGTGTATTTAGCTGGATTAAGCACTGAAGCGCCAAAATTAGTGGTATCAGTGGCATTAACGGCCAACATCGGCTCGGAATATGTCACGGCGATGGCGTAGTCGCTGCCATTGGCAAAGGAGATGGTGGGCGCCACGGTGTCAGCCGAACCAGTAGTAAAGCTGATGGAGTAAGCGCTTGATATAGCCGTGCCGTTCAGACCCTTGACCCCGGTAGAAATAGTAAGCGTATACGAGGTGCTGGCTGACAAGGCCACTTTGGGAGTGAAGAGGACGGCGTTTTTAGTGTCGTCATAAGACACTGTGCCGCTGACTGTGCTGGAACCAACCGCCAGGGAAACAGTGCTGGTACTGATGGTTGAAGGATCCAAAGCCTTGTTAAAGGCCACCATAATGGCCCCGCTGTTCACCGGCACGCTAGTAGCGTTGTTATCAGGGTAGCTGCCTAGTTTGGAGGGAGCCCCAATATCAGTGGCAGTACCGGTAGTGAAGTCAGCCTGGAAAGCCACCAAACTCTCGGAGCCGGGCGCCATCAAGCCTAGGCCAATGGCTGACTTAACACCACCTAATGCCTTGAGACGGTACTGGGTGGAAGCGGTCAGATTGGAGCTGGGCGCTAGAATCGCGATGGTTTTGGTAGTGTCAAGACTATAAGACCAACTTGAAGTATCTATCAGACTTTCATTATTATTTGATACTGTATAAAGCTTAATTGTGTTAGAGGTAAGAGTGGTACTATCCATGGCTTGCGAGAACGTCAACGCAAGCTTGGTGTTAAGAGGAATACTGGGAGTGCCTGGCTTAGGGGTAGTGCCCACTACATAAGGCGGATTAAAGGCGCCACTACCAAAGGTTCCACCACCTCCCCCACCGCCACCACTCGTGAAAGTGGAACCGGTGCTAAAGGTGAAAACGTAAGCGCCATCGGGTTGGTTGCCTTCCACGGAGTTGGCTGAGGTGTCGGTAACGCCCGGCGTAACAATGACCACGATTGTTTTATTATCGCCGAACGAAGCCGTGGGAGTGATGACGGCCAGATTCGATTCCAATGGACCTATATTGCCATCGGTATTCTGCGCATAATAAGTAATGGTCGCACCCAAGGTGCCTGATACGGTAGCGCCGTTGATAGTACCGGATGAGCCGGTCTCATCGGTTGAGCCGGAGAACTTCTTTAATAGTATGTTGCCCGGCGAGGTAACTGAGCTAGAACTCATGGCGCGGTCAAAAGCCATAAAAATCTTAAAACCAGTCAGGCCGCCTGGAATGCCGGTCATATTGTCAGGCGGACCGGTGAACTTAACATGAGGCCTGGAGAAACTGCCGCCTGAACCGCCTGAGGCGCCAGAGGTCAAGGAAAAATTGTAAGTTGGAGTAGAATCGGCTGAAGGTATGGCAAACACGCCTTGTAACCTACGGTCGCCATAGCCATCCTTAAACGCCACCAAGTCGTAAGTACCGGGTGGAATACTGCCCAAAGAGTAAGTACCGCCGGCGCATGAGGTAGCGCCCGACAAGTTGTTGAATGAGTAACCCTCAGCAAACACATAAACACCAGCCAAACAAGCAGCCGCTTGGTCAGTGACAGCGCCGACAAGCTTGTGGGTGGTGGCGAGTGCCGCGATGGTGATGGTGAACGGCGTGGTACCATCAGGCTGTTTGAAGCTAGTGCTATTGGTGCCGTCGGAGGCCGTTAAGTAGTAACGAATGCCGTTGGCAGCCGAGTCGGTATGGTCCACCACAGCTTGAGGGATGGTGTATTTCCAATACCCGGCAGCCACGTACACACCGGAAATGGAAGTGCCGGGTGTGCAACTAGTACTTGAGTTACAGTAAACAAGCGAAGTGCTCAAAGCCGGGCTGGAGTTATAAGTAGCCACGTTGTCGCCGACACGAGCAATTAAGACGCGGTCGGCGCCGGTCTTAAGCTGCATCACTGGTCGGAACTGGATATTGGGCGGCATAGTATCAACCAAGCTGCCGGTGGTAAAGCTCGAGATGTTGGTGGATTCCAGTGGCACTGAGGATGAAGTAATCTCGTGGAAAAGCGAACTAAATGTTTTCACCCTCCAGTAATAGGTAGTACTGGGCGCCAGCGGTATGGACGCCGCCATAATACGGTAGAAACCAGTACCGTAGCCCACATTGCACGTTGAACTTGAACAGTGGCTCGAGGCGTCTAGGGCCGGCGTGGGGAAAGCATAGTCCCAGTAGGTAGTACCAGTGAAAGTCTGATCGCCTTTTATTATAATCTCGTAACTCTGCACCGAGTTATTAGTGGAGGGACGAAAGTTAAAGATCGGCGGAAAGGGGACGCCTGTAGAGGCATTGGCTGGCGCTTGAAAAGTTAAGCCATACGAAGAACCTCTCAACACGGTAAAACCGT
>JACRFN010000014.1 GCA_016217875.1 Candidatus Kerfeldbacteria bacterium | reverse complement strand
GGCGGCTAGTTAGGTCTATCAGGGCTGAGCCATTATTTCCCCAGGCCAGAAAATATTGTTGATTAAGTGGTGTCAGTGCCAGCGGTTGGTCTAGGCTAGTTGGCAGCGTGAAGATAGAGCCTATTTTGCCGTCCAGGCCCAAGGGCGCTATTTGGCTGCCGGCACTCAAGGCATAAAGCGAATTGCCTATGAGCCCAAGGTAGCGCCAAGTGGCACCGCCTGGTAGCTCGAGCCACGGTTCAGCGGTAGTCGCCTCGGCTTGGTGTCTGAGTCGTCGCGCTAAAGTATCAAGGTTGCGGGTCAGCGTTTGTTGTTGCTGTTTACGGCTGGAGGTATTATGGGGCAGTTGAGCCAGCAGTTCGTAGGCTTGATTAAGCAGCAGCTGCGCTTTGGCGTCGTCGTGGTAGATGACGGCCGCCTCCACCACAGCTTGCTGTTCAGTGAGTGAGGCCACGAGCTGATTATAATTTTCACTGTCTCGGCTTTTCAATTGGTTCCTACCTAGGCTGACTATGCTTTGTGAAAAGGCCATCAGAACTAAAGCTGCCAGTACTAGCAGGACGCGTTTGGCATAACTTAGCCGCCGCCAGCTTATTATTTTGTCAGTCAGCCAATAACTCACCATGGTTTTGACGCCGGCCCGGCTGGTGAGCCAGGCCAATTGTGAGGCCGTCCGGGCCAGTTTATTTCTCAAGGAATCAGGATGATAGGTTCCCGATTTGGCCAAGGCAGTAGCCTCTGGTTCTGGTGTAACGGTGAGAGAGTAGTCACCGGCTGGCAACTCGTCACCCGTCGTCAATTTCTCAGGTGGCTTCCGGCGCTGACTTAGGCTAAATCGTTTTTTAAGATAAGACCACAACTTCGGTTTTAACAAGGATGAAGTGTCGTCCTTAGTTTGAAGCAAGTGCTCAAGTGATGGTTGGAAACCAGCTTGTTCGCTTGGCAGTTCTTCCAGTTTTAAGGCTATCACCCCGAGCGGCGGGTGGTGGGGGAGAGAGTTAATTATTTGTTCGGCTTCACGCAAGGCTAGCCCCGGGGTACGCAGACTGAAGAGCTGGCGCAGTTTATCCTGCGTAAAAAATTCGGTCAGGGACGGGCTGGTTAAAACAAGCGTTTCGCCTGGCTCTAACTGTCCGCTGACAATATGTTGGAATAAGGCTTGGGTACCCTGACGTCGCTTGCTGCTTGAGCTGAAGATATCAGTCAAGCGATTAGGGGCCGCGACAAAAGCCTGGAGATAGCCGATATTGGCGAGAGCCAGTAGGTTACTGCGCAAGACAGCTAAACAAAAATGATAGCGCGGGGCTAGCGGATTACCAAAGAGGCGTTCTCGCGATTTTAGATCTTGGTTAAGCGCTAGGGCTGCCTTTTCCAAAGATGTTTCGACATCTGTTTGGATGGTAATATCATTCAAGCAGCGTTCCAGCGTGGCTTGAGCCGTAGTTGCCAGTTCTGCCCTTGGTGTCGGTGCCAGGTTCAGTTCAGCTAATAGAATAAGAGTGCCACCGCTAGTCGGCCAAACAGAGGCTATCACGCTGGCTTCTCGCGTGGGCAAAGTTAAAGTAGCAACTTTTGTCGGCCAGTGGGAACGCAAGGTGGGTGTGGGCATGCCCGGTATATCAACTTCGCTCGCCCAATCTAAGCGAGCTCGGTAGATAGCTTAATGGTTAACTGGCGACAGTTAGACATAGGATGGCATGATACCGTTTGGGCACGTCGAGCCCAGAATACCAAGAGCCTCTTTACTGGTAGGCGGCAATGGTGCTTGAGGCTAATTATATTGAGAGGCGTGCAGTGAGTGGGCGAAGTCCAGTACCGTGCTTGGCTCTGGTACTGGGCGAGCTTAAGCGAAGTTGTATTACTGGGCATGTGGCTTTACGCTTATCTCAACTTTCAGTATACTATACCTGTTTACCTTGGTATAGCTCTAAGGAACCAGAAAACTCGTTAGCGTCTAACTATATCTTTAATCACTTGAGCCCCAGCTGATACTCAATGCTGCCATGCTTGAACAACTTTTTGGTTCACGAACTAGAGTCAAACTTCTGCGTCTGTTTTTAACCAACACTGCCACGCCCTTTTATGTGCGTGAGTTAACTAGAAAAATAGACGAACAACTTAACTCCGTGCGTAGGGAGCTGGCTAATCTCGCTCGTTTGGGCATAGTTACCTGTGAACGACGTGAAGACAAAAAGTATTACCAACTGAACACTAAGTTTGTCCTGGCCGAGGAGCTTAAGGCGCTACTGCTGAAGTCCCAACTTTTAGTGGAGGAGGACTTGGTACGGCGTATTAAGGAAGCAGGCAAGGTACGCTATCTGGCCTTGACCGGTTCTTTTACTGGCGCCAGGCAGTCACCAACCGATATTATTATTGTCGGTCGAGTTGACCGTAGTTCCATAGTTAAAATTATCGAACGCTTCCAAAGAGAAGTCGGCCGCGAGATTAACTATACTTTACTCACCACTCGTGAGTATAACGAACGTCGTACTCTGGGGGACAAATTTATCCTCACCATCCTCAATAATCCTAAGGTTGTGGTGGTAGACGAGATGGTAGACGAGATTTAGTTAATGGCAGCGGCTGAACACAATTCGTTTTGGCCAAGTCAGGGCGCGGCCTGGTCAAGTCAGTCGCTCTATATCGTGCTGGCCGCTATTTTGTGGAGCACGGACGCCTTGCTTCGTCAGCCGCTCACCCGAGATTTATCAGCCCTGGTTATTGTTTTTGCTGAACACGCTTTGGCGCTGATTTTTGTAGCACCTATTCTTTATACTTTTGGGTACTACCTTAGGCGGCTGACGGCGCGCCAATGGGCAGCCGTGCTTTTTATTGGTGTGGCCGCCTCCGCCCTGGCCACCGTGGCTTTTACCGCTTCGTTTAGTTATGTCAGCCCCTCAGTCAGCATACTCTTACAAAAAGTTCAACCCTTGATAACTTTTGGCGTAGCCTGGTTTTGGTTGGGTGAACGCCTACCACGGCATTTTTGGCTGTGGGCCGGCCTGGCTTTACTGGGAGCTTATGTGGTTTCCTTTCCCGAGCTTATACCCCAGCTCACCCTGTACCAAGGAGGGGTGAGGGGTATCGGCCTGGCTTTGTTGGCGGCTGTCCTGTGGGGTAGCGCTACGGTAGCCGGCCGCTATCTTTTGCGTGAGTTGCCGTTTCTTTTAGTTACCTCATTACGTTTTATGGTGGCCTTAGTTTTTTTAGGGCTTTTATTAAGCGGCGGAACTCTGAACAGTGGTTGGGGCCAGCTCGCATCAGCCTCCATGCGCGATTGGCTTTTTCTGTTGGTTATTATGTTGGGCCCTGGTTTTGGCGCCATGTATTTATACTACCGCGGTTTGACCGTGACTAAAGCTGCAGTGGCTGCCGTACTGGAGTTAACCTGGCCGCTCGGGGCGGTAATCCTTAATTGGTTTATCTTGGGTGAACATTTAACCTTAGGGCAGATGATGGGTGGGTTAATTCTTATGGTCGCCATCGGCCGCCTGACCTTATGGCCAACCGTCGTTCAGACAAATTAAGGGGCAAATATTATCTTTATTTAGATGGCACCTCCAGTCGTGACTTGGAACTCAGGCTCCTGAGCTCTGAGGGTTTGGTTAGGCGTCAGGTAGTTCGCCAAGGTACCCGTACTGAGAAAATGCTGCCCGCAGTTTTAAATTTTGTGGCTAAGTCTGGTGCTACGCCGGCTGGCCTGGCGGTGGTCTGCCAAGGTGGTAGTTTTACTCAAACCCGTTTGGTCTGTGCCGCGGCTAATGCTTTAGCTTATGCTTGGTCTGTGCCAGTGGTGGCGGTTAAGGCTGGCGCTAGCCAGGCGGAGGTATGGTCTTTATTTAAGTCCGGTCTAAGACGGGGTTTGGCTCTGCCCCAATACCAAGGACCAGGGGTGGGCTAGAGTCAGGCTTTTAATATTGGCCTAAGTTTACCTTGGGCCTTTTTTGTTTTATAGTTTTGGTTTCAGTTTCCTTGGGCTTGTTTATCCACAGCTGTTTGACATAGACTGGTTTGACAGGTGTACTCTAGTGGAGTAAAATGGAATGACAGTGGAGAAAGGTGGATAAATGTGGGGATAAGTACATTGTTTGGTGGATAAGTAGGCAAGATAATTGACGATTTGGCAGTTTTCTTATGTTCATAGGCGAATATCAGCACGCTTTAGATGATAAGGGTAGATTGGCCATCCCTGTTAAGTTTCGGCAGGAATTGAAAACTGGGGCAGTGGTTACGCGCGGTTTGGACAATTGTTTGTTCCTTTATACGCGGCGGGCGTGGCAGGAATTGGCCAAGCGTGTGGCCAAATTGCCGTTGGCTCGTTCTAAAGCGCGTGCTTTTGCTCGCTTTATGCTGGCCGGTGCCATGGACGTTGAGGTGGACAGCCAGGGCCGCTTGCTGCTGCCGGATTACTTAAGAACTTACGCTGGCATGAAGCGACAGGTTATAGTGGCCGGACTTTATGACCGGGTGGAGCTTTGGGATAGCGCTAAGTGGGCTCAGTACAAACGCGGTACGGAAAAGTCTAGCACCGATATAGCCGAGGCCTTGGGTGAATTAGGTGTGTAATAGAAATGTAAAATTGAAAAATCAAAAATTAAAATAATTTCTCGCACAATTTTACATTTTGACTTTTACATTTTTATTTGTGGGTGGTTAGGAATAGAAATTTGAAATTATGGCTTACCACCACACACCCGTACTTTTACAAGAAGTTATACGTGGCCTCAACCCCCAACCGGGTCAGCATTTTGTTGACGGCACGGTGGGGGGTGGGGGGCACGCTTGGGCTTTGCTTGAAGCTACTGCCCCTGATGGTCGGCTGGTGGCCTTTGATCGCGATGCCGCAGCCCTAGCTTCAGCCCAACGAAAACTTGAGCCTTTTTCCCACCGTCTTACTTTTATCCACGATTCCTACAGTCAACTGGCTACTTATGTCCGCCGTGCCAACCTTCCTCGCCTGGATGGCGTGTTACTGGACTTGGGCCTCTCATCAGCTCAACTCGCCGACTCGACTCGTGGATTTTCTTTCCAAAGCGCTGGAGCTTTAGACCTGCGTTTTGACACTTCCCAAGGAGTGTCAGCCGCCGAACTCCTTAATACAGCCTCCAGCGAAGAGTTGGAGCAAATATGGCGCAACCTGGGCCAAGAGCCACAAGCTCGGGCCTTAGCCCGGGCTATTGTAGCCAGAAGACGGCAGCGACCCCTGGCCACTACCGGCGATCTGCTAGAGGTGGTGACTATGGTTAAAGGCTCGGGTCAGCGTCGTCATCATCCAGCCACTCTGGTCTGGCAGGCCCTGCGCTTGGCCGTCAATCACGAGCTCACTGAGCTAGCTTCAGGTCTCAAGGCGGCGGTCGAAGTTCTGGGCGAAGGAGGACGTTTGGCCGTCATCAGTTTTCACTCCGGCGAAGATAGGCTAGTCAAGGATTTTTTTCGCCGCGAGAGTCGTACCTGTCTTTGCCCGCCAGAATTGCCGGTCTGCCGTTGCCATCATCAGCCAACTTTAAAAGTTTTGACCACTAAACCTATTATTCCCAACTCAGCAGAAATATTGCGTAATCCGCGGGCGCGGAGCGCTAAGCTCAGATTAGCCCAAAAGATTAACCGCTAATTTTCACTACCTTACATAAACATTATGTCGCCTTTACCCTTAAGTTGGTCAGGCTGCGCCAGGCCCAGGGCCACTATCAGCCCGTCTCTGCGACGGTGGTTGGGCTTGTTTTTGTTGGTGATGACTGTAGGGTTAGCCGGCACTTACCTTATCACGACTAATGTCGTGGCTACTAAGGGTTACGAGATTCAGGGACTTAAAACTCAACTGGAAAAGCTGAGGCAGGATAGCCAGAAGTTAGAGGTAGAGGTAACCCGTTTGCAGGCCCTGGCTAACATTGAACAGGCTTTACCTAGTAATACTTTTGTGGCAGTGGAGAAAATTGAGTATTTGCAGGCGGTTTTACCTGGCGATGGCGTAGCAGTTAGATAGTACTTAAAGCCATGGCTCGAGGCGAGCAGGTGACGGAACCAAGCCGCAGGCTAGCAATTGTGAGGCTAGTCTTTTTTGTTTTCTTTGTTCTTATTATCCTGCGGCTTTTCCAGCTCCAGGTAATTAACCACGGTTTTTATATGGCCCTGGCTTCAGGTCAGCATGATTTGTATGCCAAGCTTATACCCCAGCGCGGCCAAGTATTTGTGCAGGATCCGTTAGCCAAGAGCAAGTTGGCGCCGGCCGCCGTAAACCGCTACCTCAATCTCGTTTACGCTTCACCCCAAAAGGTGCCAGAGCCTGCGGCCGCGGCCCAGGCTTTAACTAAGTTGTTGGCTATACCAGAGTCTGATTTGGAATATGTTTTAGCCAAAGCCAATGATCCGTGGGAACCATTAAAGCACGCCGTGTCTGATGAAGTGGCCCAAGCCGTGGTCAATTTAAATATGCCGGGTCTTTATACAGCGCCTGAGGTGACACGTTACTATCCCGAAGGAGAGGCTATGGCTCAGCTTTTGGGTTTTGTCGGCTATTCAGGCGACCGCAAGCAGGGTCAGTATGGTATAGAAGGTTATTGGGAAAAAGTTTTGGCGGGCAGTCAAGGAGAACTGAGGTCGGAGAAAGACGCAGCTGGTCGTCTAATCCTATTGGGTGAGCAGGAAGTTACGCCAGCGGTTGACGGCGTTGATTTGGTGCTGACTATAGACAAGAACATTCAGTTCCGTGCCTGTACCGCCCTTACAGCCGCCGTTAAACGTCATGGCGCCTTGGGCGGCAGCGTAGTTATTATGGAACCCGCCACCGGGGCAGTGCGCGCGGTTTGTAACAGTCCTACTTTTGATCCTAATAAATATGCCGAGGTTAGCAATCTAGCCTGGTTTAGTGACGCCGCGGTGTCTGGTACATATGAGCCGGGTTCGGTCTTCAAGCCTATTACTATGGCCGCCGCCCTGGAACGGCATAAAGTAACGCCGGAAACCACTTATGTGGATACGGGCGAAGTGAAGATAGGCCCAGAGGTAATTAAGAATTCAGACCTTAAGGCTCATGGTCAGAAAAGTATGACGCAAGTGCTGGAAGAATCTTTAAACACCGGTATTATTTACGCCATGCGGCAGGTAGGAACGCGAGAGTTTGCCAATTTTGTCAGTAAATTTGGTTTCGGCTCCTTGACTGGCATTGAATTACCGCGCGAACAGCCGGGTGATGTTAAGTCTCTGGCTCAACCAGGAGAAATTTTTGCCGCCACCGCTTCTTTTGGCCAGGGCCTGACGGTTACGCCTCTGCAGCTGGCACAGGCTTTTGGGGCTATTGCCAACCGCGGACGTCTGATCAAACCTTACGTGGTTCAGGAAGTAAGTTATGCTGATGGTCGTAAGCAATCGACTACGCCAACTTTAGTGCGTCAGGTACTGACGCCGGAAGTGGCCACTACGTTAAGCGCCATGTTAGTTTCGGTGGTAGAGCGTGGCCATGGCCGGAGAGCTTCCGTGCCCGGTTATTATGTGGCTGGGAAAACTGGTACGGCCCAGGTGGCGTTTAAAGACAAACCAGGTTATGACCCAGATAAAAATATCGGTACCTTTGTTGGTTTTGCCCCGGTAGACGAGCCTAGGTTTGTGATGGTAGTAAAAATTGACCAGCCTAAAGACGTGGTCTTTGCCGAAAGTTCGGCTGCGCCGTTGTTTGGTGAGCTGGCCAAGTTCTTGCTAGAGTATTATCAGGTCCCGCCGACCAGAGAAGTGAAGTGATATTATAGAATTAAGAATTAAGAATTATGAATAATGAATATCGTGGGGTGACTAGTTCTTGATTCCTAATTCATAATTCTCGATTCGTTATTCTAGATTCTAGCCTATGAAGCGACTTCTTCAATTCGTGCTTAAGTGTTTAGCCAGAGCTACTTTGGCCAAGTATCACCCGCGCATTGTTGGTATTACGGGTTCAGTCGGCAAGACCAGTACTAAAGAGGCGGTGGCGGCTGTTTTAGCTCGAAGCTTTCGGGTCGGCCAGGCGCCTAAGAATTTGAATAACGAGCTAGGACTGCCTTTAGCCATTTTGGGCGAATATGATTCAGGCTATCGTAATGTCTTAACTTGGATTAGCATTTTAGGTCGTGCGTCGAAGAGATTAATCAGACTCGATTCTACTTACCCCAAAATTTTAGTACTGGAGTATGGCGTGGATCATCCTGGCGATATGGATTATTTGTTATCAGTGGCCCAGCCCGATGTAGGCCTAGTGACCGCCGTGGGGCCAACGCATCTTGAGTTTATGGGTTCTATTGAGGCGGTGGCCAAGGAAAAAGCCAAGTTAGTCACAAGTTTGCCTGCGGCTGGCCTGGCCGTACTAAATGTTGATGATGAGTGGGTATCAAGTCTCAGGCAGTCGATTCAGGCACCGGTGGTGACATTTGGTTTGTCTGCCCAAGCTCAAGTGCGGGCCGAAGGTGTGGGTTTGAGTTATGACGTGAATTCACGACTCAAGGGTGTTAGTTTTAAACTTATTTCAGGCGGCAGCAGCGTGCCAATCATGCTCGCGGGCGTAGCCGGGAGGCCGCCAGTGTTAGTGGCGTTGGCGGCCGCGGCTGTAGGTGTGAGTTCGGGAATTTCACCCCTGGACATAGCCCAAACACTGCAAGCTATGAGATGGACACCGGGACGTTTACGCTTATTGGCTGGCGTTAAGCATACTACTTTGATTGACGACAGTTATAATTCATCACCCAAAGCCCTGGCTGAGGCGCTGGAGGTTTTGGCTGGAGTTGAATTGGCTTCTGGTCAGCGCCGTTGGGCAGTGTTGGGGGATATGTTGGAGCTTGGCGCTGAGAGTGAAAACTTACATCAACAAGCTGGGGCGCTGGCAGCGCAGCTGAGTATGGATTATTTGGTTATGGTAGGTGAGCGTTCGCGCGGTTTCGCCCGTGGTGCCATGAGCGTCGGATTTAATCCGGACCGTATTTGGCATTTTGCCGAAAGTTATGAAGCCGGCCGTTTTGTGCAAGACAGGCTGGAAGAGGGTGATGTTGTCTTAATTAAGGGTTCGCAGGGAGTGCGTTGCGAAAAAATAACCAAAGAATTAATGGCCGAGCCGCAGCGGGCCAAAGAGCTTTTAGTGCGGCAATACAAACCGTGGGTTTAAAAAATGTAAAATTGAAAAATCAAAATGCAAAAATAATTTTGATTTTTGATATTTCCATTTTTCATTATTTACTACTCTTGACCCAAAACCGTTTTGACCTTATCCTAAGCAGGCTATTTATTGGAGCTACCAATACTAGCATAAGGCCGCTATCGTCCCTGTCCGCCATAGCTTTAGCGAAGGAGGATAGCCCGGTCCAAGACCCACGCACTAGAGTGAAGCTCAGTGCGGGGCATGCGTCGCCCTCCCTGCCCCGTAGAGAAAAATCATTTTTATAGATTACCTGGCCTCATCGTCTAGCCCGGTCCAGGACGTCGCCCTCTCACGGCGAAAACATGGGTCCGAATCCCATTGAGGCTACCATGAACTGATAAATGATTTTTCTTCTGCGGGGTCACGGAGTACCCAGCCCTTCGCGAAGAGCTGGGCGAATCCCCATGGGACTACCACAAAAATACCTCGGCCCTACGTCGGGGTATTTTTGTGGTTGCTGTATAGATGGATTCGAAGGGTAGTTCAAAAACCTAAACTGCTTTAGGTTTTTGAACACCCGGGCTCTGGCGGAGGAGCGCGAGTCTCCGAGCGCGACGGAGGAAGAGAAATCCCGATAGCGGTACCACAAAACTACTCACCATAAATGGTGGGTAG
>JACRFN010000138.1 GCA_016217875.1 Candidatus Kerfeldbacteria bacterium | reverse complement strand
GTACCATCACGCCACCCCTGAATACCTGCCTGAATACGTGAGTGAATTTTGCCTTAGATTTTCCTCACCTGAAATCTTTGTTTCGCCCAATGCCTACTTACTCAAAACCCTAAAGCCTGTTCCATTTGACTAGGTATACCCGATATTTTAGTTTCACAAAAGGTGATTTTTGTGTTATAGTTGCCATTGCATGTTGCGTTTTATTTCCACGCCAAAGCACTTGATAATACTCCTGGGTTTGGCCCTGGTTTTTTTCGTTTTATTGGGAATAAAGAGCGACGCCGCGGCGCGGACTTACAATAGTCTGACTGATAATTCCAAACTGAAACCAGACAGGTGTGATTTAGCCGTATCCTGGAGCAGTGGCGTGATTTCTAGCTATCGCTGTTCTGAACGGCTTAGTGAAGGAACGGCGGTGCTTTATTTTAAGTCACAGCCGGGAGTGCGGGCGGTAGGGCTGGTGCGTAGATATAAATTCACTCTCATTCCCAATGACCCGGGGTACAAATCCCAGCAGGGTTATTGGGAAAAAATCAAAGCGCCCGAGGCTTGGGAGCGGCCGCAAAATCTTTCTTTGCGTCCGGTGATAGCAGTGCTTGATTCCGGCGTAGATATTGATAACCCCGATCTCAAACCCAATATCTGGTTTAATCCCTGGGAAGTGCCCAAAGACGGCCAGGACAACGACAACAACGGTTATGCCGACGACGTCTACGGCTGGGATTTCGTGCAGAATGTGGCCGACCCCAAGCCCAAATTTGAAACCGATTGGAACGAGGTAGCCATGCAGCACGGCACCATAGTAGCTGGCGTGGCGGCGGCAGTGGGTAACAACAGCGGGGGCGTCACTGGCCTGGCTTGGTCAGCGAGAATTATGCCTTTGCGCGTGCTCAATAGCCATGGCGTGGGCGATACCGTGACCGTGGCCCGAGGCATAAATTATGCGGTTGATAACCACGCCGACATCATCAACCTTAGTTTTGTGGGCAATCTTTCCGATCCGGTACTGGAAGATGCCATTTCCCGGGCTTACCGGGCCGGCGTTTTGGTGGTAGCGGCCTCGGGTAACGAAGCCGCCGTGGGCGTGGATATGAATAAAATTCCCCAGTATCCGGTGTGCGACGACGGCCCCAACGGCGAGAATCAGGTTATTGGCGTGGGGGCCGTGGATGATCGCGACGTGCGAGCGGAATTTTCCAATTATGGCGCCCGCTGTATCGACCTTTCTGCCCCGGGAGTAAGGATTTTCAGCACCCAATTCGTTGACGACGCCAGGCCGGGGTTTAAAGAGCCGTATGGCGGCTATTGGTCAGGCACCTCGGTGGCCGCGCCCATGGTGTCGGGTGCGCTGGCCTTGCTCAAAGCCAATTTTTCCACACTCTCGCCTTCGCAACTCAGGGATATTTTAATAGCCTCAGGCGATGTGCTTGATTTAGTCAACCCCGGATTGTCCCGGCAACTAGGGCGCCGCCTGAATCTCAAGGCCGCTTTTGAGCTCGCTTCCGGCGCGCGTTTTCCCCAAAAACATCCGTTGCTGGTAGCACCGCAACAAGGGACGCTTAGTGAAGTATCAACTTACGATATTTCCGGCGAGATGGTGCAGAAATTTTTGGCTTACCTGCCCAGTTTCAAACAAGGTCTGAATATAGCCTCAGGCGACGTGGACGGCGACGGCCAGCCGGATATCATTACCGCGCCACGCCCGGGCGGCGGCCCGCATATCAGAATATTCAACCAAAAAGGCGAAATAGAGTTTCAATTTATGGCCATGAATGAAAAATTCCGCGGCGGCCTGAGCGTGGCGTCCGCTGATTTCACCGGCGATGGCAAGGCTGAAATAGTGATTGGCCCGGGCAAGGGTAGCGCCAATCTGGTGCGCATTTATGACGGTGATGGAACTTTGCGTTACCAGTTTATGCCTTATGAGCCGTCTTACCTGGGCGGCGTCAACGTCGCGGCCGGCGACGTGGACGGCGACGGCCAGCCGGAAGTGGTGACGGCGCCTTCAGGCTTGGCCCGTTTGCCGGTACGCGTGTTTGACAAGTTCGGCAACAAGAAAGCCGAATTTTATCCCTATCCCGCATCCTTCCGCGGCGGCGTCAACCTAAGCATAGGCGATGTGGACAGCGACGGCCGGCCTGACATTGTGGCCGCCCCGGGCTCAGGCGGCGGCCCGCAGATACGAGTGTTCAATTATCGCGGTAAGGTTTTGTTGCAGTTTTTTGCCTACGCCAAGAATTTCCGCGGCGGCGTTAATTTAGCGGTCGGCGACGTGGACGGCGACGGAGCCAATGAAATAATCAGTACCCCCGGAGCCTCCGGCGGGCCGCACCTGCGTGTGTTTACAGCCAAAGGCGAAGTCAAGTCGCAGTTTTTTGTGGGCGCGGCAAGTTTCCGCGGCGGTTTGAGTCTGGCAGTGATACGTTAAGCTATGGCCGGTTGGTTTAACAGTACCTCGCGGCGGTCGGACCTTGGCTTCCAGGCGGTGCGTTTCGTCATCGTAGGCGTCTCAGGCGTGGGGGTTGATATGGGAGTTTATTTGGTTTTAACCCGCGGCTTTGCCTGGTGGCTGGCGCATTTTGTGCTGGCCAGCACCGTTTCGTCTCTACTGGCGGCGACTAATAATTTTTTATGGAATCGCCGCTGGACTTTTGGCAGCCTGCAGCCGGCGGTCATCAGACAATATTTTAAATATTTATTAATCACCGGCTTTAATATCGGTCTGGTTCAGCTTGGTTTGTGGCTGGCGGTGAGACAACTTGGTTGGTATGATTTAACGGCCAAGTTAGTGGTCATTAGCTTGGCCACGGCGGTTTACTTTTTAGTTCTGCGGCAGTGGGTATTCAAGGACGCCCGTTACCTGCCCTTTGGTTGAGCGCCCGGCCAAAATCCGCTACACTAAGCCTGAGGTTAACCTACCTTATTTATGCCCCGTAATACAACTTCGCTAAGGCTCGCATTTCGCCAAAGTATCAGGTAATCACCTTATGTTCAATAAATCTCTAATAACTAACTTACGACTTCCTACCTCGCCTAGTTTTGGCGAGCGAAGTTGATATACGGGGTATGCCCCGTAATACAACTTCGCTAAGGCTCGCATTTCGCCAAAGTATCAGGTAATCACCTTATGTTCAATAAATCTCTAATAACTAACTTACGACTTCCTACCTCGCCTAGTTTTGGC
>JACRFN010000135.1 GCA_016217875.1 Candidatus Kerfeldbacteria bacterium | reverse complement strand
TAGCTCATGCTTGTCAACCGGCAGATGAGGGGCAGGCCAGAAGGGTCCGGGGATGTTCATAAGGGATAGGGGTTAGGATACCCCTTATGGTATACCGACTGCACACGATGTATCTCATCTTGTGCAGGCCTGCCTAAAAACATTTTGAATCAAGAATCGCGAATCAAGAATTGCGACAAAACTACTCTTTAAAATTATACATTTTAAATTAATCTAAACCCTGACAACCCAAAGCGGCTTGAATTAATATTTAACCCGTGTTAATCTGTCAAAGCGTAAATTAATTGCCTGGGCCCGTAGTGTAGCCCGGTTAACACGTCTCCCTGTCACGGAGAAGATCGCCGGTTCGAATCCGGTCGGGCCCGCCATAGCAAAAAACATTATCTTAAGATAATGTTTTTT
Source organism: Candidatus Kerfeldbacteria bacterium (assembly GCA_016217875.1). GTDB lineage: Bacteria > Patescibacteriota > Patescibacteriia > Veblenbacterales > UBA10138 > JACRFN01. The sequence goes on along the minus strand of JACRFN010000135.1, from coordinate 6,586 downwards.
GCTATGTGCAATCGTGAATATGCGCCTGCTCAAGACCTACTGATGACACCTTCAACCGCAGTCTGGGCCCGGCGACGTATTGTTAGCCACAGGCTCGCTCCTATTATTACTGCCACGGCCGCCAACCACATACCGCTACGAATTCCGCCAATAACTAACTGCTCGTCGATTCTTAAGAACTCCAGCATCAAACGCAGTAATCCGGAAGCTGCAAGATAAACAGCAAACACCGAACCTGGTGCTCTGTTACGGCGGCGCAATCGCCAAAGCAACCAGGCCAGTAGCAAGAGGGCTAGTGATTCATACAAAAATACCGGGTGAAAGTAAATACTGGTGGCGTAAGGCAGAGGACGAAACGATTCAGCTATTGGTATGCCCCACGGTAAGCTGGTAGGTAAACCAAATAATTCCTGATTAAAGTAATTACCCCACCGTCCTACAGCCTGCCCCAAGGCCAGAGCCGGCGCTAATAAATCCAAGACCGACTTCAGGCCGGCTAAAGAGCGGCGGTATTGCCAGCACAACACCACTAGTCCGCCCACCAAAGCGCCGTGCCAAGACAACCCTCCGTCCCAAAGATATAGCGCCGATGTCAGGTGATCGCGGAAATACCACCACTCAAACAAAAAAACATCAAGCAACCGAGCACCGGCTAAACCTGCCAGTATGGCCCAGCCTAAAAACCTATCCAGTTCGCCTATTCCCCCGCCGTGCTGGCGGAAGTTCCGCCGCGCTAAAGTGTAGCCCGCTACTACCGCTACCGCCACCAACAGGCCATACCAATGAAAGGTCAGCGGACCCCAACTAAAAATTATCGGTGAGGGCAGATAGGAGTGGAAGAAGCTGAAAAATGACATGATACAAAACCGAAAATCAAAATGTAAATATCAAAAATCAAAATAAAAAATGCAAAAATTATTTATTCATTTTGAATTTTAATCTGTAATTTTGCATTTTGATTTTTCAATTTTACATTATCTTACCCCCCAACTAATTTGCTTTGTATAAGCTCTTTGAGTTTGGTCCAATCCTGAACCTTCTCGCCATTCAAGAAAAAAGTAGGCGTGGCGTTAACGCCCCGCTTACCACCCTCGGCTACATCAGCGCGCACCACAGATGTTTTGGCGCGTGAATCAAGACAGGCAGCAAAACTGTCAGCCTTAAGATCCAGCTGAGAGGCATACCCCAACAACTCATCCGTAGAAAAGCTGGGCTGGTTAGCAAACAGCAAATCATGGTATTCCCAAAACTTACCCTGATCATTGGCGCACTCAGCCGCCAAAGCGGCCCTAAAAGCCTGGGTATGAATAGTTACCAGGGGGTAATGCTTATACTCCAGCTTAAGGCGATCGCTGAACGTTTTGATTACATCCTGCACCACCGGTTGAGCCGCCAGACAGGCCGGACACTGAAAATCAGAGAACTCCTGCAAAGTTATATCAGCCTCACTACTACCCTTAACCGGCCGAGGTGAATTAATGTCAGGATAAAAGGGTTTGGATTTGTTAAACCAAACTATAACGGCTACTGCAACCACAATAATAACGCCACCTACAATCCAGAAACGATGAGGATAATTCATGGTATTTAAAGGCAAATGACTAATTTCTAATGCCTAATGACTAATAAATTTCCAAACCCCAAGTTCCAATGACCAATAAATTTTAAAGTTTGGAAATTGGGATTTGTTTGGGATTTAGAAATTGGGATTTAGGATTTTTTATTTCAAAGCCTGGTCCACGGCCGCTTTAAGCTGCTCGTAAGAAACCGCGCCCTCCACAGTCGTGCCGTTGACAAAAGTCGTGGGTGTGCCGCCGACGCCGTACTGCGAGCCTTCCTGGATATCGGCCTGGACTTTGGCCGCAAATTCGCCGCTATCTAGACACGACTGGAACTTGCTTTGGGCCACGCCTACTTCGCGAGCCAGCGGCCCTAGCTTATCCAGGGCAAAGCCTGTGCCGTTTGAAGTAGTGCGCTCAAAAATCTTATCAACAAAGGCATAAAACTTGCTGGCCCCGCCCAACTTGCCCACGCACTCGGCTGCCTCAGCTTCTTTTTGCGCATTGGCGTGGAACGACAGGGGGAAATGGCGGAAAACCATCTGCACCTTACCAGCATACTCCTGCAACAGCTGCAGGGTAGCGGGATGGAAACGCTTGCAGAACGGGCACTCCAAGTCGGAATATTCAACCAGCGTCACCGGCGCATTCTTGGTGCCGCGAACGTAATCAGTGTCTTTAACCTTGATATCAACCTTAGCCGGTGGGCCGGCGGGCTGATCTGGCTGCTGAGCCGAAGGTGAAGGGGTTGAAGCAGTATCAGCTTGGCCGCCGCCACCCCAGGATAACTTGCCACCGCCCTGGCCGGCCAAGCCAAAAACGACCGCCAAGACAAAACCAACAAAACTAACTGCCGCCACGCCAACTACTATACCCATGATAAAGGTGAGCTTGGGCGAGGCACCAACGAAAATACTGGGCTTAGTCATCCCAGTAGTGGCTGACGATACTGGTATTATAGGTTGTGGCTCTTCCATAATTAATAAAAAATAACTAATGATTAGTTCCCAGAGTATAGCATATAGCCGCGCCGGCTCCTAGCTGACGCAAGTTATCCGCCTTCGCAGAAGACCGCGGGCGTAAGCCTGTGGATGAATGCGCAGGGCGGACCCTCCGAATCCGCCTGAGGCGGGGAAGGAGGGTGCTTCGGCGGATTCCGCCGAAGAAATAAGGATACCATCCGCCTGCGGCGGATGAGCCCGTGGAGCTTCATTTGCCAAATTTACGCCTCAAAGCTGCGGTAATGGCCTTGTCCCAAATATCCAAAGGGAGCACGCCTTCCACTTTTTGCCCGTTAATAAACCAAGTTGGCGTCCCCCTGACCCCAGCTGCTGTACCGGCGGCTAAATCATCTTGTATATCAGCTAAAGTAAGATGGGCCTGCCGGCACTGGTTAAACTTATCTAGGTCAAGATTCAAAGTTCTAGCCAAAGAGAGGTAAAGAGCCTCGCCTAGCTGGTCTTGCTGCTGAAAAAGTCCGTCATGATAAGCCCAAAATTTGCCTTGTTTAAGAGCGCAATTGGCCGCCTCAGCCGCTGGCACAGCCTCAGCGTGGAGTTCGATGACTGGGAAATCACGGTAAATAAGCCGCACGGCCTCCGGATACTTTTGCAGAACTTGTTTGATAATCGGCTCTGCCTCGCGGCAATAAGGACACTCAAAATCGCCAAATTCCACCACGACTATGGGCGCCACAGGTGAACCGAGGCTTGGATCATCAGTCGTGGCGACCTCCTGCAGCCCGGCCGACGCCGAAGCTGATTTATTAGGCGCCGCCGTAAACCCTCCTGCCTGAGAATTATCCTGGCGGGCTGAAAAAATCTTTAGGACGAGCGGCAAACCAAACCAAAATAAAAGCAAAATGCCCAGCACCCACACCCATAGCCTGCGATACAAGGGCCGCCGCGGTGCTTGGGCTGGTTTGATATTAGTGATTAATTGTTCTTCCGTACTAGGCATGGAAAATAATCAAAGCGTGAGAGTTTATCTTAGGGTACCACACTGCTCTATAACCATAAAGCCAACTTCCATATTATGTGAGGGTTGGGGCTTGAAATTATATACATTCGCTCACGCTTAATCTGAACGTCGAGGTAAGCAGTGGTTGTAACAAGCAGCGATGGACGACCCGATAGCGGCCCCACCGACAGTCGTAATAAGCAGGCCGGCAAAAAAATCACCTAAAGTTAGAGGCACAGCGATTGTTTTTAAGTTGAGCCCATGAAAAACGAACCCGAAAAACTCCAGTGTCCCTTGGGACCAAAGGGTATAGGCTAAAGCGCACAAGAGCGAGGCCAAACCGGTAACGGTACCAACGGCCAAGCCTAGAGCGCGCGACGAAAGTGTAGCTGGCATAGATATTTTAATTATTAAGAGAAAAATAAGCTAGGATGGATTGTCTTTGTTTGAGCCGTGATTATGCCGCATCATAAACAGCATAGCTAAAGGGCAAGCCAAAATCAAAAGCCAGGACCAGTTGCTTAACCAACTGCGATTAAACAAAAACAAAGCTATGAATCCCAAAGCACACAAAAGCATTATCCAATGATGCGGGTGCCCGACCCCGCTTAACCTAGAACCAGAGCCGTGACATGAAGATTGATTAGCGGTTGGCTGATCAGATGACATAAGTATAAAAGTTAATATTTATCCAATTAAAATCAACAACCAAACTATGAAGCTATGGCGTGGCAACGGCGGAATAAGTACATTGCGACAGCTTGCGCCAGAGGTAGATTATACTAAGTAAGTTAACCACCAGCCCCACGACGATAAGTGATAGCTGATAACGAATTAGAAGTACGGCTAAACCACTCAAGCCAATGAATGGCAAAACCTCAGCTAAGTGATGCGCACAACAGGCCAGCATGGCGCCGGTGGAGGTACCAGTGCCCATAATCCCAGCAGAGTTGGCTGCCAGTCGGTGTTGAGTATGATGCCGCAGTCTAAAAACCAGCCATACCTGGAGGCCAAAACCTACAGCCAAAAGCCCGAGCCAATACCACAGCCGTTCGATTTCAGTTATGACGTGCAGCCATGAACCAGAAGAGAATCTAAGCACTATCAAGTAAAAGAGCGTAAGGCCTAGACTCGCCGTCAGACCCCAAACAGCAGCACGCCATTGGTATTTGTCCATAACCTTAACCATAGATATTAAGGCAACTGAGCTAACTCCTGGACCAACTTATCATTCCAAATAGCCATACGCGGATCGTCATGCACGAAACGAACCACTCTCTCTCGATCAATGACCACGTAACTGTGCCCAGGCAACTGGCCAGGATGCATGGAAGAGCCTAGTGACAATACGCCATAAGCCTTTGACACCTCTTTATCAAGGTCAAAAAGCACATTGGCCTGAGCCAGCTCTGGCAATTTAGCGACGGCCTGCGACCATTGGTCGCGCGGATCCACTACCACCGACAAAGCCACTACCTCGCCGCGAAAACGCTCATCCTGACCCAAAGCCGCAATCTGATTCCAACAGCCGGGGTAGCACATCAGCCCTTCATTAAAAAAGAGCACCACTTTTCTGCCTTGAAAATCAGACAGGTTAACGGTTTTACCGTTATAGTCAAGCAGACTAAAGTCCGGCGCTGGACTGTCAGCTAAGTCATAAAACGACTTAGCGCCGGACCGCGCTTTAGCACCACCGTCGCCCCCCGCCGTCTCACTGCCTTCACCAGCAGAATTTCTAACAGCCAGCGTGGTAATCACTGCTACCAATACCACTAGGGCCAGAGTAGCTACCGCGGTAGTTTTACGAAGAGTAATAGTTACTGACATAATTAGTGAGTTTAAAATATAAGTTTTATCTAAGCGAACGCCACTGACGTCTAGCCGTTCTAGCTATCAACCCAACTATTAAGACTATCAATACTACCCAAATGACTCCTGGTACAACTCCAGTGGCTTGGGCTATAAAGTTAGTCAACTTATAAAGATAGATATTCAAGCTAAGCTGGAGCCGAGAACCAGACATCGGCAAACCTGACCAAGCAAAAAACAAAGTCAGGCTGCCAAAAAGCAAGAAGGTAACTCCTGCTACCAGATTGGCTAAGCTAAGTTCCACTACTCTGCGGCCGACAGTATATTTTACTGTACGCCGGAAGAGCAAAAACCGACGGTTGAAATCTTGATGATCAAGCCATAAGGCCAAGAGGAAAAGAGGCACTACCATACCTAAGACGTAGGTCAGACTGTATAGACCGCCAAGTAGTAATGAGCCGGGGAGAACCGCCAAGGCCAGGGCGCCAGCTAAAACCGGAGCACAACAAGTAGTGGCAATGCCTGAGAACACGCCCAGCACGAACACGGCTCCCAGGCCATAACCCTTAATTTGAGGGTGAACGCCCCAAGGCAGGGCCATAGATTTACCCCCTAACAGCAAGGCGGCGAGTAACAGCATAAACAAACCGCCAGCTGTAAAAATGAGGCTGTGATAGGCCGTAAACAAACGACTCAAACCGGCAAACCCCAACCCTAAGGGCAAGAAAACCGCCACCAGGCCCAGGAAGAAAACAAAGGTCATAAGAAAAACCTTAGTTCTATCACGGAAAACCGAGCCTAAATAAGTAGGCAACAGTACAGTCAGGCAACACGGTGCCATCAAAGCGGCCAAACCGGCGATAAAGGCCGTCAAGAATGAAGCGCCGACAAATACTTCTCCCATAACTATGGCCCCTTAAGTTTATCAAGGCACTGTCGGTACTCGTCAGGGTGGTGGCTCATGTGCTCACGCCACGATTCCTCGGTATAGCCCGCCGGAGGCAAGCAAGGATTATTGGGATTCTCAGCTTGTTTGGCCTGGCGATACTCGGCACTGGAGGCTTGGGGTATGACTGACGAAGAAGCAGCTGTAGTAATCGATAAGGCAGACCTTATCTGCCAGTAACCACTGGCTACCCAGATGCTACCCGCCACCAGTACCAACAAAATTAAGACTAAAAAAATTTGCTCAAGTTTAGACATAGAACTTACACCTAAAACAAGTAAAGGAACTGCTACTTTTGCTCAGGGGTTATGGG
>JACRFN010000137.1 GCA_016217875.1 Candidatus Kerfeldbacteria bacterium | reverse complement strand
TCCCCCCCTATCTTGCCTACTTCTGGCCGATACTGAAGGAACCAGTCGCCGGCACCACGGTATCAATCTGCATTATTGCTTTCCTGATGCTGGTCAATGTTTTTGGGGTGAGAGAATCTTCACGACTCAATATACTCTTCATCTTTATTGATATAGCGACCCAGGTTGCGCTGATAATCCTGGGTATCGTGTTCATACTGGCAATAAACCCGTCAGTATTGCTAAATAATATGTTTGGCAAGGATATTATTTCCGGCGCAAGCAACTGGCCATCTACCCAGAACCTGATTTACGGCGTTGCTATCGCCGCCCTCTGCTTTACGGGAGTGGAAACAGTATCTCAGCTGGCGCAAGAGACACGCCAGCCTGAAAAACGGATACCCCAGACCTATATCATCATGATAGTTGTCGTTCTAGTACTTTTTGCTGGCATTTCCATAGTCGCACTATCGGCGATGACGCCACAGGTCTTGGGCGACCCCGTCAATGGATGGGCGAGAGACCCCATAGCCGGCATAGCCGCTGGTATTTCCGCGGCGCTCTCACCGGAGACAATAGTGGCTAGAATCACCTCTGAACCGGCGCTGACCATTGTCCTTACCTGGCTGCTCAACTGGGTTCGCCAGGCACTGCCAGTACTGGTGGCGATACTGGCGGCGAGCATCTTACTGACGGCGACCAATGCCGGCTTGCTTGGTATTTCCCGCCTGACTTTCAATCTATCCTCGCACCACCAGTTGCCAGCAGTTTTGAACCGAATACACCATCGCTTCCGAACACCCTATGTCGGTATTGTCTTGTTTTGCATAGTGGCTATGGTTATACTAATTCCCGGGTTTCTCTCCGCCACCTTTTTCGCCGATTTAGGTGCTTTATATGTCTTTGGTTCCCTGCTCGGTTTTGCCTTGGCGCACACGGGCATCATTGGCCTGCGTGTCCGCAAACCCGAGTTACTACGTCCCTTCAAATTGGGCTGGAATCTCCGGGTTAAGGGTCGAGAGCTACCGATAACGGCGCTTCTCGGTCTGATTACCACCTTGGCGGTGTGGATAGTGGTGATTGCAATCCAATCCTACAGCCGTTGGGCAGGAATTGGCTGGATGGTTTTGGGGTTGATTATCTATTTCATATATCGTCGCACACAGCATTTGCCTCTAACCCATATGAAAAAAATACCAGCACCGCATGACGAGCAAAAAACAGATGAGGAAGAGAGTAAATAGGGCATAAAAATTGTACCGCAAAGGCCTTGACAGTGGTCAGCCGATGTGATACATTAACATACACTGATGATTAAGTCAGACACATAGTAAGGCGGGTGTGGTGCTGCTAGCCAAGCAGGTGGCTTGGTGATACTTCACCAAGCCACCTTTATTATGTCGTACTTTAAAAACCGAATAGGGTAACCAAAGTAAAAACTAATATCAAATCTGAAGCAGGTCAAGCGGGTGAAGGCGCACGGTGGATGCCTTGGCATCAAGGGCCGAAGAAGGGCGTAGTACGGCTACGAAAAGCCTCGATGAGCTGCCAAGCAAGCCTAATCGAGGATACCCGAATGGGGCAACCCGTCCTTCCTAAAGAGGGACACCACCAGCCGAACACATAGGCTGGATGGAGGCAAGTGGGGGAAGTGAAACATCTCAGTACCCCGAGGAAAAGAAATCAATCGAGATTCCCGGAGTAGCGGCGAGCGAAATGGGAAGAGCCTAAACCTAGGAAGCTCAGTGGTTCTAGAGCCTATGCTTCCCGGGAGTTGTAAGGCAGGTTAGACCGAATTTAGAATAGGTCAAGGAGTTACCAACCGAACCCTAGGAGAAGGTTCCTGGAAAGGACCACCACAGACGGTGACAGTCCGGTAAACGAAAGGGAGTAGGCTCCTTATCTGTCCTTGAGTACCACGAGGCACGAGGAACCTTGTGGGAATCTGCCCTGACCACAGGGTAAGGCTAAATACCCTTGATGACCGATAGTGAACTAGTACCGTGAGGGAAAGGTGAAAAGCACCCCGGGAGGGGAGTGAAAGAGACCTGAAACCGTGTGCTTACAAGCAGTCAGAGCCCGTCGCAAGGCGGGTGATGGCGTGCCTCTTGGA
>JACRFN010000133.1 GCA_016217875.1 Candidatus Kerfeldbacteria bacterium | reverse complement strand
GTATGATCCTTCGGCCGGACAGTACCTTTCGTCCACTGGCGGAGAAGTGGCTGGTATGATGAAGGTTACCGCCGCGGGTACGCCATTGTCATTAGACCTTACGAGCGTGGATGGCTCGGTGGGTATTGGCCAGCCTGATGTTAACGCCAGCCGTAGCATTTTTGACGCCAAAGTGAATGGCGAAACCAAGTTCAACATTTTGGAAAACGGTGACGCTACTTTGTCCGGCAAGATAGCGGTGGGGTCGTTGCAAACTATTTCTGATGCCGAAATCGGCGGCTCGGTTGGTATCGGCGGCGATTTGGCCGTAGGCTCCTTGGTGCGTTTGGATAAAGACGGCCGAATGAAGAACATTGCTTCAGTGGCCGTCACCTCTAGCGTGAATCCTGATGGCACAGTGAGTTTGGGTAATATTCCAGCAACTTCAGTCGGGTCAGCTGTGTCTATTGCGCAAACCTCGGCTGATCCAGTTACCGCCACTCGCGCTGCGCTGGCGCTTTCTACTGCCGGCTCCTCGCCGCTTGATTATTTGGTGTGGAGCGAGCAGTTCCAAGTGACTTATGACGGTCGGGTTATGGCTAAGTCACTTGCCACTAAGGAGGGAGTGAATATCGCGGCTCATGATTTGGTCCAAGGCACATTGGTTGAGGGTACAGTGGGCGACGCGTTCAACGGCTACCTCATATACTTTGGCACCGCCTCCGGTAAACAGTTGTTTGTTGTTAGTTCCACTGGTCAGTTGGCTGTTGACGTAGTCAAGGTCCGAGCCTTGGTGCTGGATAACGCAGATAGCACTCGCGCCACTATCGGTTCGGGCGTCGTACCGGTCGGCGCCTTGTCAGTTACCGTGAGCGCGCCCGAGGTTAAACCCGGTATGAAAGTGTTCCTCACGCCCAAAGTGGCGCTGACACAGAGCCTGGCCGTGACCCAGGTTGACGCCGGCAGTTTCACCGTCTCCCTGGCCCAGGGTGTAACCAGCGAAGTGGCCTTTGACTGGTGGGCCGTGGATGTTACGAATGCTGATGCCAACAGCCAACTATCAACAAACAACAGTCAACAATCAACAATCAGTAGTCAGCAAACAACGAATAGTACGCCGACGGCGCCAGCGGCTACAGAATCAACCTCAACGACAACTGAAACAGCCACCGGCACCGCCACGACACCGACTGATACCACACTTGCCCCGAGCGTAGTCGAGGGGACCACCACCACGCCCACTGATACCACCACCCCGGCAGCTACTGACACTAGCACTACTCCAACCACTGATACTTCAACCTCTACTACGTCGACTGACAGTACGGCTAGTAGTACGACGCCAACTGATACTTCTACCCCCACCGCCACTGACCCGCTGGCCGTGGCGCCCGCCACCACGCCTTAACTAGACGGTAGAATTTATATATAACTAATCCTATAACTTAACCAATCCGTTTTTATGTCCAGCCGGACATAAAAACGGATTAGTTAAAAATGAATAAAAAAGTGGATAAAAATGCAACGACCGATAAACAAAGCGGATTTATTATTTTACTTCGGTAATTGCAAAAAGTCGTTACCGTAGAAGACATTGACCCAGGACTGCAGCTTCATCTTGATAATAAAATCTTTGAGCAATGGATAAGTATTAGCCGAGGTTATCCATACACTTTGCTGTAGCATTTTGAACCCGCCTTGCCTTAATAGCCAGCGGAGTTGTCGCCGCACCAAGTTTTGACTTTCCGGAACATCAAAAATTACCACCGTGTACCCGTATTTACTTTTAGGTGATTGGCGTAGTTTAGTAATCAATGTTTTTTCTACTCCTTTGGCTGTTAAGTGGTAGACGAGTCTATCACCAATTAGTTTAGCTTTAATATATTTTGATTTTTTAAGTTCCCACAAGGCTCGCTTTAACCTTTTGGCTTCACTCAGTTTTTTCATTTCGGCCACATACCCGGGTCCGCCTAGAATATATCCGTAGCCGTAACGTTTTATATGATAAAACATGCTGACATAATCCACCCCGGCCTGACCAGCCGCGGCCAGCACTTGCAGCAGGATTTTGGTTATAGGTAAACTCGCTCCCTCCTTGGGCATGTATTTAATTATATCACTTAATTACTAATCCGGAAATATGTCCGGCCGGACATAAAAACGGATAGCCTGAAGGATAGTTTGTCTTTAAATAGTATGGTAGTTATCATAGTATTGTTTAGTAGTGCCTTGTATCTTCTTTATTGGCTTAAATGTTTAGAGTATCTATACTAGAACCATGAGATTAAAACTTTGGTTGCGTAGATTAGTACCACGGCCGGTTCTTTGGTGGTATCACTGGCTGGCTTCGTGGGCCGTGGCTCTGCTTTTTGGCTTGCCCGCGCGCGGCTTGGTGGTTATCGGCGTTACCGGCACTAAAGGTAAGTCCACTACCTGCTGTATGCTCTGGCATATTTTGCAACAGACCGGGCAACAGACTGGGCTTATTTCCACGGCCCAGTTCGCCATCGGGCAGGAAACTTGGCTCAATGATTTGAAAATGACCATGCCGGGCCGGGTTAAGTTGCAGCGTTTGTTGCGGCGCATGGTTAGAGCTGGTTGTACTCATCTGGTGCTTGAAACTTCTTCTGAAGGCCTGGCTCAATCACGTCAGGCCGGCATTCCTTATCAAGTGGCGGTGTTTACCAACCTGGCGCCCGAGCACTTGGAATCGCACGGCAGTTATGAGGCTTATCGCCGAGCCAAGGGCAGTTTGTTCGCAGGCTTGGGCCAAGGCGGCCGCCGGCCCACGGCCTCGGTTATAAATTTGGACGACAAAGAAGCGGCTTACTTTTTGAATTTTCCGGCTGGCCAGAGTATTGGGTACACCACGGAGAACAAAATCCGGTCCGGGCTTAGCCGCATTTTATCAGCAACTGGTTTGGTCCTAGTAGCCCAGCAGTCAAGCTTTACCCTAAACCACGAGTATCAAGTGGCTTTGCCGCTGGGTGGTCAGTTTAACGTGGCTAACGCTTTAGCCTCTTTGGCGGCCGCCGAGGCTTGCGGAGTGGAGATGGCGGCGGCGAGGCAAGCCCTAGCTTCGTTTGCTGGCGCGCCGGGACGTTTGGAGTTTGTGCGGGCTGGGCAGGCCTTTGACGTGGTGGTTGATTACGCTCACACGCCTGAGTCGCTGGAGGCTTTGTATCAAACCCTGGCCCCGGCCGCGCACCAGCGGGGCGGTCGTCTGCTGGCGGTGCTGGGGTCTTGCGGCGGCGGTCGTGACAAGGCCAAGCGTGAACTACTCGGACGTTTGGCCGGACGTTATGCTGACCTGGTTTGGGTCACTAATGAAGATCCGTATGATGAAGATCCTATGATAATTATGCAGGCCGTGGCCCGGGGCGTTAAAGCCGTGGGTAAGCATGAACAAATTGACATGTGGGTGGTGCCTGATAGGCGAGAGGCCATAAAACAGGCTTTGCAACAAGCTAAAAGTAATGATTACGTAGTTATTTCAGGCAAGGGTTCAGAGCAATGGCTATGCGTGTCAGGTGAGCAAAAAATACCCTGGGACGATAGGCAGGTAGCAAAAGAGGAGTTGGAGTATGTCAACAAACAGTAAACAACAAACACTGAACAACAGTATTGGTTTGTGGTGTCCATTTACTGATTGTCGTTTACTGATAGTTGATCATTGTTTGCTGTTAATTGATGTTTCCTGTGGATAACTAAATATATTTTAATTTAAAATGGCTAAGTTAAGCCATTTTTTAAAATATAATAATCAACAGCTCTTGACAGCTTGACATAGACTTCTCCGCCTGGTACACTCCATGTACTTAATTCAAGTATTGTTTTTTGTTTTGGCGCTCATCATCGTGCGTCCCTATCTTGCGCTCTGGTTCGGTGTTCGCTCAAGAGTTAACCAACTCGTTCCCTAAGTGTTTCCCGGGAAACCGACGAGGGAAGGAGATTTTTTATGTCTGTGAAGCAAGCTATACTTCCTAACTTGCGTGTCAGGCGGACTTTTACCCCGCCCAAAGACGCCGTGGCCTTGCCAAGTTTGGTAGAGATTCAGCGTTCTTCCTACCAGTGGTTTTTTGACGAGGGCTTGAGAGAGTTGTTTGACGAAATTTCTCCCATTCGCGATTTTATCGGCCGCGACCTGGAACTTTATTTCCTGGATTACTATTTGGACGAACCGAAATTTGATGAGGTGACGGCTCGCGCCAAGAATACCAGTTTTGAAGCGGCCTTGCGGGTGCGTACCCGTTTGGTTAACAAGCGCACGGGCGAAATCAAGGAGCAGCAGGTGTATTTGGGCGATTTTCCCGTCATGACGCCGCGCGGCACTTTTGTGGTCAACGGCATTGAGCGGGTGGTGGTGTCGCAGCTGATTCGCTCGGCCGGCGTGTTTTTTACTTCGGAGTTGTTGCGCGGGCGGCACTATTACGGCGCCAAAATTATTCCCAACCGCGGGGCCTGGTTGGAATTTGAAACCGATCTCAATGACGTTATTTGGGTAAAAATAGATCGCAAGCGCAAAGTGGCCGTAACTTCTCTGTTGCGCGCTTTTGGTTTTGGCAGCACGGAGGCCATTCGCGCCCAGTTGTCGGATATTGATGTTAGCTCGGACCACCATTACGTTGAGGCTACACTGGCTAAAGATACAGCCAAAGATGAATCAGAAGGTTTAATAGAGGTGTATAAGCGCATCAGGCCAGGGGACTTGGCGACCGTGGACAACGCCCGTCAGCTCATTCATAACATGTTCTTCAATTTTTCCCGTTACGATTTCGGGCGGGTGGGGCGGTACAAACTGAATCAGCGTTTTAATTTAAAGCTGGCCAACATCAAAGAGATGAGAGTGCTGCGGCCGGAGGATTTAGTGGCCATCATTCGGGAAATTATCAAGCTTAATCACAGCCAAGAGCAGGCCGATGATATTGACCACTTGGGCAATCGTCGCGTCCGGGCCGTGGGCGAGCTGGTGCAGAACAAATTCCGGGTGGGGCTAGCTCGCTTGGAGCGCATTATTAAGGACCGCATGTCAACTTCGGATATCGCCACACTGACGCCTAATCAGCTGATTAACGCCCGGCCTATCATTGGCGCCATCAAGGAGTTTTTCATGTCTTCCCAACTGTCGCAGTTCATGGACCAGACCAATCCTTTGGCCGAGTTGGAACACAAGCGTAGGCTTTCGGCCATGGGCCCCGGCGGTTTGTCGCGTGAGCGGGCCGGGTTTGACGTGCGTGACGTTCATCGCACTCACTACGGACGTATTTGTCCGATTGCCACACCCGAAGGGCCTAATATTGGTTTAGTCGGGCATTTGGCCTCTTATGCCCGGGTTAATACTTATGGTTTTATTGAGACGCCCTTCCGCAAAATAGCGCATGATGTGCCTAATGACGGTACCTCTAGTGTGGGTGAAACACTGCGTGTCGATGTAGCTGACTCTCACGGCCATATTTTAGGTAAGAGCGGTATGCCCATTACAGCTGAGCTGGCACGCAAACTTAAGTCTGCGCCGGGCGCTACCGTGCCGGTTGTGCCGCGGGTGACTCAGGAAGTGCGGTGGCTGGACGCTTTTGAGGAGGAACGGCACATTACGACGGCGGCTACCACGCCCCTAGATGACAGGGGGCATTTTTTGCAGGAGAGGTTGGAGGTTCGTGAACACGGTGAGCCGACCATTGATTTCAGCACCAAGGTTGATTATATGGACGTTTCTCCTAAACAGATTGTCTCGGTGACGACTTCGATTATTCCTTTTTTGGAACATGATGACGCGGTCCGGGCGCTGATGGGCACCAACATGCAACGCCAGGCTGTGCCTTGCATCAGCCCGCAAGCGCCTTTGGTGGGTACGGGGGTAGAAGGCAAAGCGGCTCAGGATTCAGGCCAGGTCATTTTAGCTGCCGAGGCCGGCGAAGTAGTAGTGGTGCAGGGCGACAAGATTGAGGTTAAGGATGACAAGGGCAAGATACATGTTTATAACTTGGGCAAGTTTGTGCGTTCCAATGCCTCTACCTGTATGAATCAGAAACCGGTGGTCGCCAAGGGCCAGCCAGTGAAGCCAGGCGACATCCTGGCAGATGGTGCGGCTACTGATCACGGCGAGCTGGCCCTGGGACAAAATGTAGTAGTGGCTTATATGTCTTGGGAAGGTGGCAATTACGAGGATGCAGTGCTCATTTCGGAGAGGCTAGTGCGGGACGACCGTTATACTTCCATTCACATTGAGGATTACACCATTGACGTGCGTGATACCAAACTTGGTCCGGAAGTGGTGACTCGCGACATTCCCAACGTGGGCGAAGAAAAGCTGAAAGATCTGGACGAGGGTGGCATAATTCGTTTGGGGGCCGAGGTCTCCTCGGGCGATATTTTAGTGGGTAAGATTACGCCTAAGGGTGAAACTGAATTGTCGGCCGAAGAAAAATTGCTCCGTGCCATTTTCGGCGAGAAGGCCAAGGATGTCCGAGACACTTCGCTTTATTTGGAGCATGGTGAACATGGTAAGGTGGTTGATATTAAGATTTTCTCCCGCGAGAATGGCGACCGCTTGCCGTCTGGTGTCATTAAGTCAATTCAGGTGTCGATTGCCCAGCTGCGTAAGGTGCAAGTGGGCGACAAAATGGCCGGCCGGCACGGCAACAAAGGCGTTATTTCTAAGATTGTGCCGGTGGAGGATATGCCCTTTTTAGCCGATGGTCGCCCAGTAGACATCATTTTGAATCCTTTAGGCGTGGCCTCGCGTATGAACATTGGGCAGATTTTGGAAGCGCATCTTGGTTTGGCCGCCCAGACTTTGGGTTACTACGTAGCCACGCCGGCTCTGGACGGCGTGCCGGAAGAATTAATCAGAGACGAATTGGAGCGCGCCGGTTTCCCGCGGCAGGGCAAGATGACTCTGTACCACGGGCGCACAGGTGAGCCGTTTGCCGAACAGGTGACCGTGGGTGTTACTTATATGCTCAAGCTTAATCACCTGGTGGAAGATAAGATTCACCAGCGTTCCATTGGCCCCTACTCGTTGGTCACACAGCAACCCTTGGGTGGCAAGGCCCAGTTCGGCGGCCAGCGCTTTGGCGAGATGGAAGTTTGGGCGCTGGAAGCTTACGGCGCGGCGCATACCCTGCAGGAAATTTTGACCATTAAATCAGACGACGTACCGGGTCGGTCCAAGGCTTATGAATCCATTATTAAGGGTGAACCGATTAAGAAGCGCAATGTGCCCGAGTCGTTCAACGTTCTTATCCGTGAACTCAAAGGTTTAGGCTTGGAGGTGGAATTGCTGAAGGCAGACGGCACGATTGTGCCGACCGATAAGCCAGAGCCACCCCGCACCGAGGTAGCGGTGTAATTTTAGTCATATGTTTCCTGAACGCGAATCACTCTCTTCTCACGATTTTGACTCTATTAGGCTTAAACTAGCCAGCCCGGAGCAGATTTTGAAATGGTCTTACGGCGAGGTGACGAAGCCTGAAACCATCAACTATCGCACCCAGAAACCGGAAAAAGACGGCTTGTTTGACGAGCGCATTTTTGGGCCGACCAAGGATTGGGAATGTTATTGCGGCAAATACAAGCGCATTCGTTATCGCGGCATCATTTGCGATAAGTGCGGCGTGGAAGTAACGCGCTCGGTGGTGAGGCGTGAACGTTTCGGCCATATTAAACTAGCCAGCCCCGTGTCGCACATTTGGTTTTTGCGCGGCGTGCCTTCCAAGATAGGTTTGGTGCTGGGACTTTCAGTACAAGATTTGGAAAAGGTCATTTATTTTGCCTCTTTTATCGTAGTTCAGGTGGACGAGACCAAAAAAGCGGCTTTGTTGGAACAGGTGGCGCAAGAGTATAAATCTAAACGCAAGGCCATTGAAGCCGAAGGACAAAGGTTGCAAGCCGAAGCCGGGCGGAAGCTTAAGGGCAGTGAGTACGAAGCTGAACATAAATCATTGGAAGCCATTAAGGCCGAAAAGTTGCAGCGTCTCGATCAGGCTTACGAGACGGCTCGCCGTGAGCTCAAAGAGCTCGAGATGTTCCAAGTGATTTCCGAAAGTCAATATCAGGATTTGTCCCTGAAGTATGGTCAGGTATTTGAAGCTGGTATCGGCGCCGAAGCCGTGCGGCGACTAATGGAGAGGATTGATTTGGATAAGGAGATCAAAAAGCTGGAGGCAGAAACGGCCGCAGTTGTTCCAGCTAAGCAGCGTAAGGTGGTGCGTCGTCTTAAATTGCTAAAAAGCTTAAAGGCCCAGAAGATTAAGCCGGAGTGGATGGTGTTGGATATTTTGCCGGTTATTCCCGCCGACCTGCGGCCGATGGTGCAGCTCGATGGTGGACGTTTTGCCACCTCGGATCTGAACGACCTTTACCGGCGGGTCATTAACCGCAACAACCGTCTCAAGCGTTTGCTGGAGCTTAACGCGCCGGAAGTCATCTGCCGCAATGAGAAGCGTATGTTGCAGGAAGCGGTTGATGCGCTGATTGACAATGGAGCTCGTCACGGTAAGACCGTGGCCGC
>JACRFN010000136.1 GCA_016217875.1 Candidatus Kerfeldbacteria bacterium | reverse complement strand
GATGGCCCGAACGCTCTTGCCGACCCTGAGACCGCTCTCCAGCACCTGTCGTTCAAAGTATGTGAGTTTGTGCATAGTGGCTAAGTTTAGCCAAGCTATGCTCGGGTATCAAAGGTGGGGCACTACGGATAGAATTCGGCGAGAGCCTCTTTTGGTTTATATAGGTATGTGGTAACTTAAAAGTGCTGTTTATGCCACACCAAGTACGCAAAGCTGTCATTCCTGTAGCCGGTTTTGGCACGCGCTTCCTGCCAGCCACCAAGGCGCAGCCTAAGGAGATGCTGCCCATAGTTGACAAGCCTATTCTGCAATACATTGTGGAAGAAGCAGTGGCCTCGGGTATTGAAGATATAATTATCGTCACCAACCTTAACAAGCGGGCGGCTGAAGATCATTTTGATCATTTGCCTGAGCTGGAGGCCTGGCTGCAAAAACAAGGCAAAGACAGAGCCTTGGCCGAAGTGAAAAAAGTGGCTGAGCTGGCCAACTTTATCTACCTCAGGCAAAAAGGCCCTTATGGCAACGGCACACCCATTCTTAATGCCAAACATGTCATTGGTGATGAACCGTTTGCTGTTATTTGGGGGGATGATTTAATGGTGAGCGAGCGGCCGCGCCTTAAACAACTCATTGAAGTATACGAACAATACGGCTCAGCCGTGCTGACGGCTTACGAAGTTGATGACGAAGGCACCAAACACTACGGCATACTTGACGCTAAAGCCGTTAAAGACAATGTATATCAAGTTAATTCCATTGTAGAAAAACCGGGGCCCCAAAAAGCCCCTTCTCACCTGGCCTCTCTGGGCGGCTATGTGCTTACGCCTGATATTTTTACCGAGCTTGAACAAACGCCGCTCGGGCGCGACCATGAACTGTGGCTGGTAGACGCTCTGGAAAAATTGCGGCAAAAACAGACGCTTTACGCTTGTAAAATTTCCGGCACTTATTACGACGTGGGCTCCAAACTGGGCTGGCTTAAGGCCAACATTGATTTCGGACTTAAGCACCCTGAGCTCGGAGCCCCGCTCAAACAATACCTTGATTCGCTAACCTAAAATTATGCCCAGTAATACAACCCCCCACAACAATGCCCAGCATTGTGTGCGGGACTCCACTCACTTAGTTCGTTCCGCTTCTCGCCTTAAACATGGGTCGAAGCAAAGCCCCGTAGTGTCCGCCGCGGTGGACTACTACTGGGATTGATATACCGGGTATGCGCTCACCTCGTCTCATTGTTTTCTTTCTCCTGCTCATCAGCCTAAGCTTGCTTGGTTTTGGTTGTAAGGGCGGCGACAGCGGCGCCCAACAAGCAGCCGCCAAACCCATAAAGCTAAACTGGTGGCGGGCTGAGGGCAGTCGTAACGACTTTGCTCAATTAATAGCCGACTACCAAACCATTCACCCCAACGTTAGTATTAACTACCGCGCACTTAGGCCGGCAGAGTTGGAACAAAGCCTGCTGGAAGCCCTGGCCTCTGGCACCGGGCCTGACATAGTCTCACTGCCCAATACTTACCTCCGCGCCTGGCAAGAGCGGCTGGCACCCCTGCCGCCAACCATTACTCTGCCCATCATGGAAAAAAGCGGCCTGATTAAAAAAGAAACAAAGGCCGTACTAAAAACCATCCCGACGCTTAATTTGCGGGCCTTGCGCGACACTTTTATTGACGTGGTTTCAGAAGACGCCGTTATCGGCGGTAAAATTTACGGTCTGCCCTTGGCAGTTGATACGCTACTGCTTTTCTACAACCGCGATCTGTTGAACGCGGCCGACCTGCCGATGCCGCCCGCCACCTGGACCGATTTTAAAGAAGCCGCACAAAAAATCACCCGCGTGGACAAGCAAGGCAAGCTGCTGCAAAACGGCGCGGCCTTGGGTGAAGCCGATAACGTGCCTTATGCCTTTGATTTAGTCTCCTCCTTGATGCTGCAAAACGGCACCCAAATGATGAATGCCACTGGCGACGCGGCCACTTTTCAACAAGAGGTGAGCAGCCAGGGGGAAACCTTTACCCCAGGAGCTGATGCACTGAGATTTTATACTGATTTCGCCAACCCGAGCAAAGAAACATACGCCTGGTCGCGCGAGGAACCTTCAGGCTGGCAGGCTTTTGCCACTGGCAAGGTGGGCTTCACTTTCGGCTACTGGCGCGATCTTGCCACCCTGCGCCGTATGAGTCCGCAAATAAAATTGGGCATAGCCAACTTCCCCCAAATCGACAACGCTAGTCGTCCGACTTACTATGCAAGCTATTATCTAGAAACAGTAACTAAACAAAGCCAAAATCAAGAAGCGGCCTGGGATTTTATTCAATTCATCACCAAGCCCGAACAAATAGGTAAATACCTGGTAGTGGCCAAAAAACCCACCGTACACCGCAAATGGGTTCAAACTCAGCTTGATGATTTGGACTTAGGCGTGCCGGCCAAACAAATACTTTCAGCCCGCAGCTGGTATCGAGGTCTTAAGCCCAAAGCAGCAGAGAACGCCTTTCTTAATATGATTAGACAAGTTAACAACGGCGGGGAAATTAAAGAGGCCTTGACTTTCGCCGCCGGACAAATAAACCAAACGCTGAACAGTAAACAGTAATCAATAAACAGTAAACAACAAACGGTATGGTTAGTCCGGAGGGGAAACTAAAAAACAAGACGGATGATTATGTGCACAAAGTTTACGCTGCCAGCAAACACTTCCCCAAAGACGAACTGTACGGTGTAACCTCGCAATTAAGGCGGGCGGCTTTGTCAGTAATTCTAAATTATGTCGAGGGTTATGCCCGGCAAAGACCCGCGGTTTGCGCCAACTTTTGGCTAACTGCTTATGGTTCCCTGCAAGAAAGTAAATACTTACTAGATTTTTCCCATAAAGAACGCTACTGTAATGAGCAGGAACATACTAAATTAACTAGCTTGGCCAATGAAATAGGCGCCATGCTGTGGAGGTCATTACAAACTATAAAACAACGCATTTAATTCAACTACTGATTGCTGATTGCTGATTATTGATTACTGACTATATGAAGAAGCGCGCCGTAGTTTTAACTCTCTTGTTAGCTAGCCTAGCCATAGGTTTAGGCTTTGGCCTGCCGCTGGTAACGGGGGCTGAGGGTGAGGTAACAAATTTTGACCTGAGCCAGGGTATCGTCGGCAACCTTGACTATGAATGCCGAGTAAACGGCAACTGCACCTGGTGCGATTTTATCGGCCTGTTCATTGTTTTACAAAAGGTCATCTTGTCGCTGTTCGCCGGGCTGGCTCTCATTATGATTATTTGGGGCGGCCAGGGCATGATTATGGCGGCCGGCAACCAGGAAAAATTCACGGCCGGAAGAAAACTCATCACCTCCACGCTTTTCGGCGTACTTATTGTTTTGGTCGGCTATTTTTTGATTAATATTTTAGTGGGCCTTCTCATCACCCCCGCCGGAACCGGGCCCTTAAAAACTAAAATCTGGGATAAAGAATGGTGGCAAGCCGAATGTATAACCAAAGATGAGCAATGTTGGGAAGATAAGACGGTAAAAAACGCAGAAGGTAAAGATGTTACAGTAAACGTGCCCAAAGAAGATGGTAAGTCTTGTGATATAACACAACCTGATAAGACTGATAAGCCCAAAATCAAGGGGGTCTGTTCACAAGGATACTGTGTGAGTGTAAATGAATGCACTATAAAATATGGTCAAAGTGGTCTTACTTGTCGAGATGTAGCTAATTGCAAAGCAGGAACTTTGGATAACTGTAATATTAATAATAATTGTTACAAAGGCCTGTGCCCAGGAGCAGCTAACATTGTCTGTTGCTTATAAAAACACCACTTATGAAGCCTCTCTTTCATCGCTTATCGGGTCTAACTTTGGTGTTTAATGCCTTGCTTTGGCCGGTTTTAACCTGGGCTCAAACCGCCAACACCAACTTAGAAAATCCGCTGGGAACCAACATTTACTTTCCGGAAATTTGGGCGCGCCTGGCCGGCGGGTTGCTTTTTGTTACCGGAACCCTTGCTCTGGCGGTGGTGATAATAGGCGGCTACCGCATTCTGACAGCGGCGGGTAATGCCGAGAATTTTGCCCAGGGCAAAAAAATGATTGTTTACGCCATATTGGGCATGTTCATAGCCGTGGGGAGCTACGCTATTTTAGCCACGGCTATCGGCGTGCTGACTGGCGGAGCCAAACCATTTGGCGTAGCCGGTGGCCTGGTTGACCCGCTGAACTTAAGCTCCGACCCTCAAGCCGCCTTCACTTTCTACGGGGGGCGGCTGCTGCGCTACGCCCTCTCGGCTCTGGGGGCTGTCAGCCTGCTCATGGCGATTTACGGCGGCTTTACCTGGCTGACCTCGGCCGGCAACGAAGAAAAAATCACCACGGCCAAAAAAACCTTGACCTATGCCGGCATCGGTTTGATTATCATTCTGACTTCTTATACTTTTATCAGCTTCCTTTACCAGCCCTTCTACCGAATGCTGAGCGGGCAAGCGCCAGTGGTTGCGCCAGAGCAGCAGGTGGTGGTCCCGCCCGATAAAAAAGTCGCCTGTTTCAGGAAGCCGCTGGGCCAAGATTACGGCGCCACTTGTGAGCCGGAAACGGTAGATGAATGCAACCAAAAAACAGCTGCCAAGCAAAAAGGCGAAGCTTACGGCCAATACACCGAAGCCAAGGGCGGCTGCAGCGCCATTGGGGCTTGCGCGCAAGTGCCTCCGCTCGGGCGAGCTTGGCGCAATCGCGTGCCGCAGGAAAAATGTCCCGAAGACAACAATGGCCGCAAAACATTCAGGCCCATCGCCCCGGCGCTTAGCGACGGCACTTGCAACATTAACGGCACTACGCCAATCAACCTGGGTACAGGGGAAAGAAAAAACATCCAATGCTTTACCGATGTTGTCTTTTTAAATGGCATTGATCTACTAAAGATGGGAGAAAATGAATGGGCCTGTATCAGGCGCTTCCCTGATGGTCGTTCCCAATGCAGGTCACAGCCAGCCAGTGGCATAAAAGACAAAAACACCCAACAAATCACCACCCCGGGCTGTGACACCAAAATGACTTACGACGGAACTATTGAACAACCGCACACGACTGTTAAAGAGTCGGTCACTGGTGCCTTTTATGAAAGG
>JACRFN010000132.1 GCA_016217875.1 Candidatus Kerfeldbacteria bacterium | reverse complement strand
GATGGCCCGAACGCTCTTGCCGACCCTGAGACCGCTCTCCAGCACCTGTCGTTCAAAGTATGTGAGTTTGTGCATAGTGGCTAAGTTTAGCCAAGCTATGCTCGGGTATCAAAGGTGGGGCACTACGGATAGAATTCGGCTCAAGATCGTAACTCTTGACAGATTAATTTTGCGGTGCTAGTATGACTTGTTTCATACTAAAGGGGTAGATTAAGGCCCCCGATAGTTGGAGAGCTCGAGAACAAAAAAGGGGAACTGTACGGGTGTACCGCTTAAAGGTGCGGTCGTGCACTCCCTTCGCTTGGACACCAGCATTAGGTCCCTTCAAGCCTTCTCGCCTCCAGCCACCGGGGGCTTTTGAATTACCTAGCCTGATAGCCTATACTTAAGCATGTCTATGCTTGAAACCAAAGATCGCACACCCCTACGCGCAGTTACTGGCGGGGCGCTGGCGATTGCTTTTTTTTCTGTGCTTTCGCGCTCGCTGGGAGTTTTACGCGATCGGCTGCTGGCCAGCACTTTTGGGGCGGGTAACACTTTAGACGCTTACTATGCGGCCTTTAAAATACCGGACTTCATTTTTAACATTTTCGTGCTCGGCGCCGTGGCCGCGGCTTTTATTCCGATTTATATAAGGGTACGGGGAACTTACGGCCAAGCCCAAGCCTGGCACTTAGGCCGTACTATCCTTAATCTGATAACCATTGTTTTGGCTGTCTGTGCCGCCTTAGGGGCCTTATGGGCGCCTGAGCTTATGCCTATTATCGCTCCTGGTTTTGACGCTTCCAGGCAGGAGCTCGCTATCACCCTTACACGAGTTATGCTGGTGAGCCTGATGTTTTTTGGTGCCTCTAATGTCGTAGGCAGCGTACTTCAGGCTGAACAGCGTTTCTTAAGTTATTCTCTGGCTCCCGTAGTTTACAACCTGGGTATTATTTTGGGGTTGTATACGTTTGTGCCATGGCTCGGGCCTGAGGGTCTGGCCTGGGGCGTGGTTTTAGGCAGTTTACTGCACCTGTTAATACAGCTGCCGGCGGTCTGGCGAACAGGTTTCCGTTGGCGACCGCAATTAGACCTCAAACAAAAAGCCGTGACTGAAGTGCTTAAATTATTGGGCCCGCGCACTATCGGCCTCGCGGCTAGCTCATTGGAGCAGGTAATTATGGCTGGCTTTGCCTCAACTTTAGCAGCCGGCAGTGTAGCCGCTTTCACTTTAGCGGTTAATTTACAAAGTTTCCCCATCAGCGTTTTTGGCGTCTCCTTGGCTGTGGCTGTGTTTCCACTGTTCAGCCAGGCTTTCAGCGCTAATAATCATGAGGATTTTATCAGTCATTTTAAAGACAGTGTCAGGCGGATACTTTTCTTCGTTCTGCCCCTGTCAGTACTTTTTTTGGTCTTGCGGGCTCATTTAGTGCGTCTGGTTTTAGGCAGCGGCGAATTTGACTGGACAGCCACTATCCGTACTGCCCAAGTCTTAGGCTTTTTGTCTTTGGCCATGGTAGCCGACAGCTTAGTGCCCCTGCTGGCGCGCGCCTTTTACGCCCTTCGAGACACTAAAACACCAGCGCTGGTGGCGGTGGCCACTGTTTTTACCAATTTGGTTCTGCTGATTATAACTCATCCTTTCGGCTTGGCTGGCATTGGCTTATCTTATGTCGTCTCCCGGGCCCTCAACCTGGCTTTATTAGTGACTCTTTTAGGCCGTCGCCTCAAGGGGTTGGGCGCTGATTACATTTTAAGCGGCGCCGCGCGCATGCTCATTGCTTCCTTAATGGCGGGTGGGGCGGCCTATGGCACCCTGCAAGTATTGGCCCCGTATGTTAATTTGCATACTTTTATAGGCGTGCTGACTCATGGCGGGGCGGCTTCCTTAATCGGCGGTGGGGGCTACCTAATTCTTAGCTTCTGGTGGCGCTTGCCGGAAATCAATTTTATCAGTCGTTGGCTTAAGAGTGCTTGGCGGGTGATGCTAAAGTTGTCCGGGGCATTGTTGTCATAACGGTTTTATGGACACCCAGCCGATTAGAAACTTTTGCATTATTGCCCACATTGACCCCGAAGAACCCCGCTCGGCGGGGTCTACGGGGCGAGACGTGTTAGGATAGCTAAGTCTGTATGGACACGCAACATATTAGAAATTTTTGTATTATCGCTCATATCGACCACGGTAAGTCAACTCTGGCCGACAGGTTTTTGGAAATTACCGGCACTATTGCGCCTCGCGATATGCGTGAGCAGATGCTGGATCAAATGGACCTGGAGCGAGAACGGGGCATCACCATAAAGCTGCAGCCGGTAACCATGTATTGGCAGGGTTATATTTTGAATTTGATTGACACCCCGGGGCACGTGGATTTTACCTATGAAGTATCGCGCTCCCTGGCCTGCGTCGAGGGAGCCATTCTTTTAGTTGACGCCAGCCAAGGCATTCAGGCCCAAACCTTGGCTAATTATCGCCTGGCGCAAGAACAGGGGTTAGCCATTATTCCGGTTATTAATAAAGTTGATTTGCCGGCGGCTGACCCGGAAGGCGTAGCCGAGGAGCTGGGGCAACTCTTGCGTCTGCCGGCAGAACAAATATTAAAAGTGTCGGCCAAGGACGGCACGGGCGTAGCCCAGCTGCTGGAGGCGGTCATTAAACAAGTGCCGCCGCCTGAGCCAGGTGCCGCCGCCGGCGCCCGGGCTCTTATTTTTGATTCTTTTTATGACGACTATCGTGGCGTAGTTTGTGCCATACGGATAGTGGACGGTGAGCTGATGTCCGGTCAGCGTTACACTTTGCTTGGCAGTCAGCAGAGCGGTACCATACTGGAAGTCGGAACTTTTTCGCCCAAACCCAGGCCGGCTTCGAAATTGCCGGCGGGCGCCATAGGCTACGCGGTAACTGGTTTAAAAGACATTCAATTGGCCAGGGTAGGTGATACCCTGGCCGTGGGACAGACTAACCTTAAACCACTACCCGGTTATCGTGCCATCAGGCCCATGGTTTTTGCCGGCTTTTTCCCGGGAGCGGGGGACAGCGGCGCCAAACTGCGCGAAGGTTTGAACAAATTAAAGCTCAATGACTCCAGCCTGACTTTTGAGGGTGAACATTCGCCGGCTTTAGGTTTTGGTTTTCGTTGCGGTTTTTTGGGTTTACTGCACCTTGATATCACCCGAGAGAGATTGAAACGCGAGTACGGGTTGAACGTCACTGTGACCACCCCGTCGGTAGCCTACGAAGTTGATCTTAAGAACGGTTCAACCCTCATAGCCCGCAGCGCCTTGGAGCTGCCCTTGCCCGATCGTATAGCGGCCGTACGCGAACCAGTGGTCAAGGTGGATATCGTCACGCCCGGCGCCTACCTTGGCAATTTGATGAAAGTAGCCCAAGACTACCGCGGTCTATATCTTACCACCGACTATTTGGGCCACACCGACAGCCAAGGTCGCGCTATTTTGCGTTATCATCTGCCCCTAAGCGCCATTCTGGTGGACTTTTACGACCAAATCAAAAGCGTCAGTTCTGGCTACGCCTCGCTCAATTATGAATTTTTGCACTACCAAAGCTGCGAGGTTAGGCGCCTCGATATATTAGTGGCCGATGAGCCGGTAGAGGCGTTGAGTAGTATAGTTTACGCCGACGAGGCTTATCAGCGCGGCCGATCGGCCGTCAGTCGCCTGAGAGAAATCCTGCCTCGCCAAATGTTTGAGGTGAAGATACAAGCTTGCTTGGGTGGCAAGGTTATAGCCTCCGAGCGGCTGCCTGCCATGCGTAAAGACGTATTGAAGCGCGCTTCTTCTGGCGGCGATGTCACGCGCAAACGCAAGCTGTTGGAGAAACAAAAAGCCGGCAAACGCCGGCTGAAGCTCCAAGGCAGAGTGGCCATACCCCCGGAAGCGTATTTGGCCCTAGTCAGCCGGCAGGACTAAAAGCCGCCCTAACGGAAAAAAGCCGGACTAATAGTTAATATCACCATGCTGGCGGCTACGATGATAGTCAGAATCAACCAAACCTTATGTTGCCAAGAGCGTCGAGCCATACGATACTAAATAGGTAATCTATGGATAATAAACTTAAGTTTAGCAAATATCTGCGGGGCGGAGAAGAGCTGCTCAAAGTTTATCAACAGCACCCCGCTTGCTACGTCGGTAGTTGGACCTTGGGAGTGTTGTTGACGGGTCTGGCTTTCTTTGGCCTCTGGCCTCTGCTGATCCTGGGTACAGGGGGGGTAGTTGGCTTTTTAGCCTTGGCTTTAGGCGGCGCCGTTGTCCTGGGGCGGGCGTTTAGGTTGTGGCGCGGCAATGTCGTACTGTTAACCAACGAACGAATATTGGATATCGATCGCTCTGGCTTTTTCAGTCAAACCGTCTCCCAGGTTTTCTACTCCGATATTCAAGACATCTCCTGGTCCAGACGCGGTCTGGGTGCGGCTATTTTCCGCTACGGCTCAGTGCAGCTAGTTTGTGCCGGCGGTTCCATTAGGCTGGTTTTGGCACACCTGCCATCTCCGGCCACCGTCAGTTCGGACATCACAGCCGCCAAGGAGCGCCCCCGGACGAAGGCCAGTGAATCAACCAAAGCACCCCCAACCACGGCGCAGGAACGCGAACGATTGGTAGAGCAGGTTTACCGCCAGCCGGAGCGCAATTGAATTTACCTATATGACCACTAAGTTAGACTTTTGGAGTTTGGTGACCTCGCGGATTTTTTTTGCCATAGCCGCCGTGATGCTGACGGTGGTGGGAATTGGCGTAACCAGAAGTTTAATCAGGCGAGCTGAAGTGCAGAAAGAGGTCACGGCTCTGCAGCAAGAAATCAGAACTCTGGAAGGCAAAAATGAGGAATTCCGCCGCTTTATCAATTACTACAATACGCCGGAGTTCCGCGAGCGTGAGGCGCGTTTGCGTCTGGGTTTACAAAAACCCGGCGAAAAGGTAGTGGTTATACCAAATCTCAGCTCAATCAACAGCCCTCCAGCCGCCCAAGCCGCGGCTGAACAGGAAAACAAAGTATCTAATTGGCGCCTTTGGCTGGAATACTTTTGGGGACGATAAAATTTATGCCGCTCCCGAAAAAGAAAATCACTGTTAGGAAGAAGCCTGTCAAGAAAACCGTGGTTACCTCGTCACCGGCGCCGGTGCCTACCCTTGAAGACCACCGGCTCGACTTAAAAAATAAACTACGAGAATCTTTAGCTGCTTTACAGCCGCCAACTGAGCCAGCTGGTGATAATATCACCAAGTGGCGCCAGGAAGTGCTGCAGGAAATAAGTGAAGCCGCTAGTCCTTCAGCCGCCCGCGCCAAAACAATTGCCACCGGCCCGCAGGGAACGCCTGCGACTGTCAGGCCCCCGCTTCTGCCGCCAACTAAAAAAGCGCCACCGGCGGCGCCTAGACCGTTAGCGGTGCGGCCTATAATCAAGGTCCATCTTCCAGTCGGGCAGCCCTCTGCCACAAAGCCAGTTTGGCCTGTCAGATCAATACTGCCCTCCTCAGCCGGAAAAAAGTTTAAGGGTTGGTTAGTTTTGCTGATGCCTCTTGTTTTTGTCATGGTCAGTTACTTGGCTTTCTACTTAATTCGTTTGGATCGTGTCTTACCCGGCGTAGCGCGTTATCTTCCTTGGCCGGCGGTTTATGTTAACGGCCAGTTCGTTTCCTGGCGAACTCTTAACGACAACTTATCCGGCCTGGCGCTATTTTACGAACAAGACCTTAAACAGAACGGTTTTAAACAGCCGAACCGGGCCCTGCTTGAAACTTTGGCTTTTAAGAATGTGATTCATAATACTTTGGTACGGCAAATATTAAAACAAAACCGGATTAACACCGCCTTTAACCCGCGCCTTTGGTTGCAGGACTTCGTCAAACCAAACTTCGCCTCCTCTGAAGCCTTGCTAAATTTCGTGCAGGCGGCCTATGGCTGGGATACCGCCACCCTTAATCATTACGTGATTGAGCCTTACTTGGAGCGCACGGCGCTGGAGCAGTTCTTAAAGCAAGATAAGGCGGGCCTAGCCCAAGCCCGAGCGCGAATACAAGCTCTTCGTCAGCTTTTACTGGACGGCCAGTTAACGTTCGCCGAGGCGGCCCGGAAGCAAAGCGAAGACGAGCTTACCTCCGGCAACGGCGGTTCGTTGGGCTGGTTCACCCTGGACACTCTGTCGCCGGACCTGGCCGTTGAATTTAAAAAACTTAAAGCAAACGAGATCAGCCAGCCCATTCTCACCAACACCGGCTACCATTTGTTTCAACTTAACAAGGCCAGGGATGGGGAGATACAGGCCTCTCACATTTTGATTAAGGTGTTGGATTTTGATAAATGGCTGGAGGAGCTGCAGCAAAAGGCCATAGTCATTAAATTGATCAGAATATGAAATACCTTCATGGCCTCGTCCGCTAGAGGCGGACATCCATATTAATTTTCATTCGCCGAAGCTGTACTTACCCGCCCCTCACCCTACGGGTAATCTCACGCAAGGACGACATCCCGCGATAAATCGCGGGGTCTTCGGCGGAGGAGAATAAAAATTCTCCGCCAGGGGCGGATAACTAAAAGTAGTCCTATTAATGGACTACTTTTTAGAATCTGTACAGTTAAGGCCGGCTGAAGTGACTTAATGGTTTGTTCAAAGCTGGCCAGCGAACGATAATGAACCACCCTATGACCAAGCCAAGGGTGATAACTATGCCCAGTAACAGGTCGCTGCCTAAATTTTCCGGCCTGATTAATAATTCGCCGTTCCACAGATGATCTATCAGTCCAAAAATCGCACCGCCGTAAAGCATTGAATTTAAGTAACGAATATGACCGCTACGAAGGCGATTGTTAAGCAGTTGAGTGATTAAAGCTGCGGTTAAAGGTACGGCGTAGCACATAGTATTTTTATTAAGAGTTATATACCAATAGTGAGGCCTATCTATTTTAGTAATTCGATGGAGCCGAAGGTGGAAATCGAACCCCGCACTAGAACTGATGTTCAGTACGGGGCTTGAGCCCACGACCCATGTCGCGCCCACTGGAGCCAGAGGTGGGGATTGAACCCACGACCTGCGCGTTACGAATGCGCTGCTCTACCAACTGAGCTACTCTGGCATCAATAGGCGCGACATGATAAATGGTAAGGTGGCGTTGCTCCTTGCCCCGTAGTGAACGAGCGTAGCGAGTTCTACTGCGGGGTACCAGCTGAGCTACTTCGGCATCAAATGGTACGGGGGCGTGGAGTTTATCCGCCGCGGGCGGAAATGCGTTGTTCCTCCGGGGTGGTACGGCGTGGAGCGGGTAACGGGACTCGAACCCGTCTCTCAACCTTGGGAAGGTCGCATAATACCCCTATACTATACCCGCCTGCATCTGCTTCAAAGGATAAAGGAAGCTGACGTACTACCGCTATACTAATCCTGCCAAGAACTTGAGTCTAGCTTGCATATTTACCCCGTATAAGTCATCAGACTTCTGCGGGGCTGCTATTGTACTACTCTCGCCTGTAAAAAGAAGCAGAGGTAGTATAGCTGAGGGGATAAGCGGCAGCAAGACCGAATAAAAGTATGCTATAATATTAATATCTATGTCACTTATAGATTTTCGCAACGTCTGTAAATATTACGACGGCGGTGTCACGGCGCTTAAAGACGTTAATCTGAGCATTGAGCCTGGTGAATTTGTTTCCATTGTTGGGCAAAGCGGCACGGGCAAAACGACTTTGGTCAAGCTTTTAATAGCTGAGGAGCCGCCCTCCGCCGGGCGCATTGTAGTGGCGGGTTGGGACATCACGGGCATCTCGCCGCGGGAAGTGCCTCTACTGCGTAAGCAAATCGGCGTGGTCTTTCAGGATTTTAAATTGCTGCCACGCAAGACCATAGCCGAAAACGTGGCTTTCGCCCTGGAAGTTTCAGGCGCGCCTGGGGCCCAGATTAAAACGGTCGTACCGCAACTTTTAAAAATAGTCGGCTTGGATCACAAGGCCGATCGCTTTCCGCGCGAGCTGTCAGGCGGTGAACAGCAACGTGTGGTTATAGCCAGGGCCCTGGCCCACCGTCCTAAAATTCTGCTGGCGGATGAGCCAACCGGCAACTTGGACTCATTCAACACGGTGGAAATCATAGCTCTACTGAAAAAGATTAACGAGTTCGGCACGACGATCCTATTAGTGACGCACAACCGCGACGTGGTGAATGAGCTAAAGCGTCGTGTCGTCATGCTTGACCGCGGACAAATTGTTTCAGACCAAAAGCGCGGCCGATACGTGCTTTGATAATCAACCTTGCCTTTATGTTCTTAACTACTGCTCAACGCGTGGCCACCCTGGCCGGCCAGAATTTTTGGCGCAATATCTGGCTGTCGGTGGCTACCGTCACCATCATGACCTTGAGTCTATTTTCCATTTCTTTGCTGGGTATGCTCAATTCACTTTCTCAAGAGGCTTTAAGCAGGCTGGAGGAAAAAATCGATATCTCCGTCTATCTTAAACCAACCTTAAAAGATACCGAGGTGCAAGCTATTAAGTCAGATGTTGCCTCCAGCGTGGCGGGCGTAAAAAGCGTGACCTTGGTCACCGCCGCCGAAGCCCTGGTCCGTTTCAAGGCCAAACACGAAGCTAACGCCACTATCTCTGAATCTCTGCTGGAACTTGAGAAAAATCCTCTCGGAGCCACTTTAGTTATCAAGGCCGTGTCGGAAGAAGGCTACCGCACTATCTTAGAGGAGCTCGAGAGCTCAAAATTCACGCCTATTATCCAGGAAGCCAGGTTTGAAGACTACCGGCTGATTATCGACAGCATAACGAGCTTAACTAGCAAACTTAAACGCCTGGGCCTGATGGTCAGCGCTCTTTTCCTCATTATCTCGCTGCTGGTGGTATTTAACACTATTCGCATCAACATCTACACCCATCGCGAAGAAATAGGCATTATGAGGCTGGTGGGGGCGCGAGCCTGGTTCATTCGGGCCCCCTTTTGGGCGGAAAGCGCGCTTTATGCGGCCTTGAGCACCTTGCTGGCCGCGGCCGTGTTCTTCCCGCTACTGGGAGCCGTACAGCCTTATATTGATTCATTCTTTAACGGCTGGCGTTTCGACTTAGTGGAGTATTTTACCGCCCGCTCGTTTTGGTTTTTTGGCGGCCAATTCCTGGGGGCGGCACTCCTTAGTATTCTGGCCTCGACCATCGCCATGCGGAAGTACCTGCGAATCTAGTTTGACTGGCATGGACTTGCTACACAAAAAATGCCTGCCCTGCGAAGGCGGCACCAAACCTTTGGACGAAGAGGCGGCCCGAAAATATCTGGCGCTGGCACCAGGCTGGATGCTGGAACAGGGGAGTGTCAAGATGGCGCGCGAACTTGCCTTTCAGGATTTTAAGAATGCTATCGCCTTCATTAACGAACTGGCGGCTCTGGCCGAGACTGAGGGTCATCACCCGGACATAAACCTTTTCTCCTGGAACCATCTGAAAATCACGCTGTGGACACATGCCATCGGCGGACTTTCGGAAAATGATTTTATTATAGCCGTCAAGGCCAACGCGCTTTTGCCGAATTCTATCCGTAGTGCCCCACCTTTGATACCCGAGCATAGCTTGGCTAAACTTAGCCACTATGCACAAACTCACATACTTTGAACGACAGGTGCTGGAGAGCGGTCTCAGGGTCGGCAAGAGCGTTCGGGCCAT
>JACRFN010000134.1 GCA_016217875.1 Candidatus Kerfeldbacteria bacterium | reverse complement strand
CGCCTGTTTGCCAAAAAAGTCGGCTGGGATTGGTCTGGCGTTTGGCGAATTGCGGCGGAAAATCAGAATAAAATCCCCCCAGCGCGCGAGCGAAGCGAGCGCGTACCTTCTTCCGAAAACTCTCAATGTCTAACTTGGTCGGGGTGGAGGGAGTCGAACCCTCTGTCACACCCTCCGGGGCGTATGCCATGTAGATTCAATACATTGGTCGGGGTGGAGGGAGTCGAACCCTCTGTCACACCCACCCCAAGGGTGCATGTTACCGGTACACCACACCCCGACCAATGTTTTGATATTTCTAAAGGTTCGCCCGCTAATCCTACGCCAACTTGGATTAGCCCCCGCGGGTGCATGCCTGCCCCGTAGTGTCCGCCTGAGGCGGACTACTGCGGGGTTACCGCTATACTATACCCCGACCACTATTCTGTATTGTCTTTAATGAGCGCCACCCGCTAATCCTACGCCTGCTCGGATTAGCCCCCTCGGGTGCTTACAAAGTTACCGGCTTGCCCCGTAATACAACCCACGGTTGTTATGCGGGGTACACCACACCCCGACCAGACGTATTAAATTTTCAACACACCCTCCTGGGCCTCGCGGCCACTTGGCATCGCTCGACCCGTCTCGGCTCTCACGAACTCAAACAATTGAGTTCGCTCGTCGCCTCAACCCCCTCGGGTGCATGCCTCTAATGAATATTTTAAATTTTACTTTGAACCGGCCTAAAAACAGAAAGCTGACATACTGTAACATTATTTTGGGAAAAATAAAAGCCCTTTCCGGGCTTGATACGAATTGGGTCCCCTGGGATCCATGCGGACTACGGTGACTTGAGAGGCTGGAGCGGGCACGGGTATGTTCCTTACTCTCACCCTGTCCAATACCTCACGCCACCTGAATAAATGCCGCTGGGTCAGTTCTCAACCTAAACCCACGGGCCTAGGTTATATGAACTCCCAAAGAAACGAGGTTGTAGAGCTCAATGTGCGTATCAAGCCATGCTAAAGGGCTAAATAAAGGATAGCGCAGAAAAACATTTTTGTCAATCTAAAAAATTTGACTTTTTGGCTAAGCTTAGCCAAATTATTTCCACAGTGCCTAAACTTAGCCAAAAAATAAAAGGGTGAATTTCTCCACCCTTGCTGAATTATTTTGAGTGGGGTTGATGGTTAGCAAAATACCCCTGGTTTTACTTCGGCTTTGTCAGGATGCATCTCCCTGCAATAAGCCTGCAGCACTTCCGGCGCCGCCAGAGCCATTAAATTGGCCAGCCGACGCAAGGCTGATTCTTTTTTGTCTTGATCCGGACCGGCTTGGGCCACCACTACGTTATTGTGGGCCAAACGCAACGTCTCCAGGTTCACCGGAGATTTTATGTTATGCAACTGGTTGACCGAACAAACGGCAACTGATTGCGGCTGCTGTCCCCA
The DNA here is from genome assembly GCA_016217875.1 of Candidatus Kerfeldbacteria bacterium. Taxonomy (GTDB): domain Bacteria; phylum Patescibacteriota; class Patescibacteriia; order Veblenbacterales; family UBA10138; genus JACRFN01. The sequence continues at coordinate 639 of JACRFN010000134.1, read as the reverse complement.
CCCTGGCGGCGTACGACTGATTACGGTAGTGGGAGCGCCGCATTCGCGGCAAAACCCATTTTGTCCATTTTGGTTAGTCATTAACTAATTCTCCTTTTCTTTTTTTCTTTTAATTTATTTTTACCAGTTATAACCTGTAATCAAACTCACTACCTCAATCACCCATAAAGTAACCCCTATGACGATGGCTCGGGCCGGCGGTATAGCCGTCACAGTTACGCGCTCTGGCTTGGTCAGCAGGTACCGCCGGCTGAGTCTTGTCCTGGCCGTTTCTCAACTGGCAATATTCCCGCCCGGCCTGAGTGCACCACTGCCGTAGCTGGCGCCGAGCTGACCTCATGTCTGGGGTAACGACACTCGGCCGAGCGCGAAATTCCTGATTCAACTTCCGGCACACGAACATCAAACTTTGGCTGATGATCATAGCTACCACCACCTGGTCAGACCCCGATAACTCAACTTCATCGAGCTTGTCCGGATTCAGCCCGCTCGTATACAAGTCAATGACCGGCGGCGTGCCCTGGTGCTTAAATATCCAAGCGGCCACGTCCCCGGCGAGTAGTTTCTCAAAGCTGCACCAAGCGACCTGCTTAGGGTAACTCAGCTTACGCCCGGGCTGGGCATAATACTCATGCACCT
>JACRFN010000139.1 GCA_016217875.1 Candidatus Kerfeldbacteria bacterium | reverse complement strand
TGTAGAAAAGCTCTTACCTAACTTATGTTCTAAGAGTCGCCTTTTCAGATTATTAGTATAGCCTATATACCTGTCGTGGTCTTTAAGGCTCTCTAGAACATAAACGTAGTAGAACATACTGGAAGTTGTATTACGGGGCATAAGGCACGAGTAACTGTACTAATTTTAGGCTTAATTGACAAGCCCTGAAGGGGCTGCTAGAGTTTTGACAATTTGACTAAAAACATAAATCAAACAAACTAGGCAGAAACATGACACTACATTTGGAGGTACCGAGAACCATGTCGCAACTTGAAGTTGCCACACGTATAGAAAAGCAAACAAAAAAGAAATTCGTGGTGGAGGAAAGAAAGGGTCCCAGTATCATTGGGAAATTAAGCCGGGGGTCAACCAAAGACCTGGCCCAAATTCAAAACTTAAGCCAGGAAGGAATAAGGCTAACTAAGCACACCGGCTGAACTCCGCCAGCCACTAAACTCACGGCTGAAAAGCAACCATCCCGCGACTCGACTAACCGAGGAACGGGAGTCTTTTTATAATATTAAAACACTTAGCTATCTGGCGCCCTAGGCCTGAGGGCTAGACGCGCTTTTTAACAGTCGGTCTAAGCTTCTTGGCTATAGCACTCACTCGCCTGGAGCGTGATTTCTTAACGGGCTTGGGGGCTGGTGCTCCCCGTAAGACAGCTAACAATTCCTTAGCTTCCCGGCCTTGGGCCAGCATTTCATAATCTTCGGCCTCAGTGGTGGTGCGAAGCTGCTCTACTACTTCGGTAAAGTGGCTGGTTACGCCGGCTTTGGCTAAGATGGCCACGGCTGACTGCGAGCCGACCAGCCCATAAACGACTTTCGGCTTAACCAAGGTAAATAAGGTAGCGGCGGCTCGGCCAACGACGTTGTCAAAAACTACCAGCTCGTCGGCTTTAGGAAATTTTCTAATAAATTCAAGTAGGGGCGCCAAGCCGTGCTCTTGCGAAGTATAGACAATTTTGCCTAGGTCTACGGCAATAAAAGTCTCCGCAGTTTTACTAAAAGGGTGAAGGACTTGGGTAGGCATAGGTATATTCTCCTGCAACTATTATACACCTAACTTAATATTTTGCTAGCTTTCAGCCCTGGCACCTTACAAAAATGAAGACTTTAGCCATGAATTCTGCTAAAATATAATGGCCTTAAGTAATAAACCAGGCTTATGAAAAAATTAACTATTGCACTTATTCAGACCAAGGTTACAGTTGATCAGGCGGCTAACTTAGCCAAGGCGTTAAAGCTTGCCGAGCGAGCGGCCAAGCAGAGAGCAAAAATAATTTGCCTGCCTGAATTATTCCGTACCCTGTATTTCCCGCAGTATAAAAAAGCCATTCCGGATGACTACGCCGAAAGCATCCCTGGGCCTTCAACCATAACTTTGGCCCGACTGGCCAAAAAATATGGAGTGGTCATCATTGTACCTGTTTATGAAAAGGACAAGAAAGGACAATACCACAACTCGGCCGCAGTTATAAACGAGCGCGGTAAGCTGTTGCCAACTTATCACAAAATACATATCCCGCAGGACCCGCTCTTTTGGGAAAGTAATTACTTTAAGCCTGGTGACACCGGCTATAAAGTTTACCGCACTAAATACGCTAAATTCGCCGTCTTGATTTGTTTTGATCAGTGGTTCCCCGAAGCCGCACGCCTGGCCACTCTTCAAGGCGCTGACTTAATATTTTACCCCACAGCTATAGGCTATATAATTAATCACCAATCAAAAGACGGTGACTGGCATAATGCCTGGGAAACTGTCATGCGCGGTCATGCCATTACCAATGGCGTGCATGTGGCAGCCGTGAACCGAACCGGCCGGGAAGATAAACTAAACTTCTGGGGGCAATCATTCGTGGCCGATAGTTTTGGCACGATTTTAAAAAAAGCCTCCACTCGTCGGGAGGAGGTGCTGGTTTGCCAAATTGATTTAATGCACAACAAAAGAGTCCGTGAAGGTTGGGGCTTTTTGCGCCACCGCCGACCTGATACCTATAAAAAAATAATATGACCACCCTGCCAAGAGACAGCGGTTATGCCTTACCCGCCGAATGGAGCCGGCACACGGCCACCTGGCTAGCCTGGCCGTACGACCCCGTTACTTTTCCGCAACGCGTAGCCAGAGTTGAACAAATCTACTGCCAAATTATAGCCAACTTGGCTGCTAACGAAAAAATTAAAATTTTGGTTCGTGACAAATCGTCCGAAACTAAAATTATTAAGCTTCTAGCCGCTGACGGGCAGAACCTAAACAACATTTCTTTTTATTTGGCGGACTACGCTGATGTTTGGCTGAGAGACTACGGCCCCACTTTTTTAAGCGGCGGACAAAAACAAAAAGCCTGGGTCAAGTGGCGTTACAACGCCTATGGTAATAAATTCCCCAACCTGCTTAAGGATGATAAAGTATTCGATAATATTGGCGAGCAAGTCGAGGGTCACAAATTTGCCGCTGACCTGATAATGGAAGGCGGGGCTGTTGAAGTCAACGGCCAAGGACTGGCTTTGACCACCGAAGAATGTTTATTAAACCCGAATAGAAATCCGAATTTATCCAAAGACAAAACCGAAGAACTATTGAGGGGCTACTTAAATCTAACTAAAATAATTTGGCTTAAGCGCGGCATATATAACGACCACACCGACGGCCATATTGATGAGCTAGCCAGGTTTGTTAATGGTCGAACCGTTCTTCTAGCCTGGACCGATGACAGCCACAATCCTAATTATCAGCTCCTGAGGGAAAATTACGAAATTTTGCAGGCCGAGACTGATTCAAGAGGGCAAAAACTAGAGCTCATCAAGCTACCCCTACCGACGGTAAACTACGACGACGGCCAAATAGCCCCCGCTTCCTACACAAATTTTTACATCACCAATGGAATTATTTTGGTTCCACAATTCGGACAACCTGCCGACCTGACAGCCGTTGAAATAATCAGTAACTGTTTCCCGGACCGAAAAGTAATCGGCCTTGACTGTAACGACCTAATATACGGCGGCGGCGCTTTGCACTGTATAACGCAACAAGAGCTTTAATAAACTTTGGGCTGGTTATTTATAACGAAGCCATCGCCAAAAAAATCAGTAAGGTAATCACGCCCAACCAGCCAACCGTGGACAATAAAAGTTTTACGGCTTCAGTTTTGGCGTTATTGAAATATAAATACACCGGCCGACCAAACAGCAACAAACCGGTTATAGTCGCGGATAAAACCAACAACAGCAACATCGCGGTCGGACCGATAAATCCCTGTACAGGGCCAAACCATACTTTACCGTTTGACAATATCCAGGCAACAAACGCTGTGTACGCCACCACGCCCAAAGCATGGAGCAAAGCGCCAAGATATATTTTAGTTGGATATTGAAACATAACTAAATTTAAAATGTAAAAATCAAAAATTAAAATGACAAAGTAAAATTACAAAATGGTTAAATAATTTTATATTTTGATTTTTGAATTTTGCATTTCTTTCTACCAGCCAAACTGTTTGCCCACTTCCTCGGCCGTTTCTCGCTTGCGCGCCACGGTAATGACACCGTTTTGAATGACGAGTTTGATGGGTGAAGACAGCAAACAATGATGCGAGGCTAAGGCATCCTGGTAAGCGCCGGTATCAAGAATAGCCACGAATTGCTGGTCACCGTTGGCCAAATCTTCCAACCTGGGCAGAAGAATATAATTGCCCCCGGCCGTATACTTGTCGTCAGAATCACAAGACAGGCCAGCCAGCCAAGTACGCGTAAGTTTCTTAGCGGCCAGATGATTGACTGGCACCACGTGCCACTTTTGATGAATGGCCCAGGTGTCTTTGAGGTCGTTCATAAAACTGCCGTCAATGACGTACCACTTTTTAGCCACAGCTCTGGCAATTGGCTTCTCGTTGAGGATGCGGTAAATAGTCACTTGAGCCGGAGCCACCAGGTAACTGCCCCACTCACACAAAATATCGGGGTGCGGAATGCCAGCGCGATCAGTAGCTTTCTGGACAAGCCGAATAACACGCTTGGCTACCGCCTCCACCCCAAAGAGCGGTTTACCCTCAAACGGTACGGGGAAACCACCGCCGATATCTATCATGTCTAAATTGGGGTTGGTTTTATGAAGTTTAACGTACAGCTCCATGGCTTTCTTGAGCGGCGCAATGATATCCTCCTGATACTCAATCTGCTTTGATATGTGGTAATGAAGAAGCTTAAGGTTGCGGATACGGCCGAGGGAGAGAATTTCCTGCGCTGACATGCCGAAGCGGCCTATTTTCTTATCCCAGTGCGCTCGTATCTTGACGTCGGGGTCGAGCCTAATGCCGACCTCTCCCTTAAAACCGTTAAGGGCGGCGAGCTCCGTTCTATCCTCAATGATAGGAGTAATCTGCAAGCCTTTGTCCTTGAGTTCAGAAATTAAGGAAAGATAGTAGTTTGTCTTAGGCCCGTTACAGATGACGCGGATGCGAGTGTTAAACTGTCCCTGCTCCCACAGGCGTTTAACCAGCCACAATTCGTTGGCGCTCGTGACCTCAAGATTACCGCCCTCGGAAATAATGGGCAGGACAAACTCCTTGTTTTGGCTCGCCTTCATGGGGTAGTGATAAATAAACTTACCCCGATAGCGGTAGGCTTTGATCCAACGGCTAAAAATATCCATCAGTTCCTGCAGGCGCCGCTCAATTATAAAAGGAAAGGCCACCTCCAAGGAAGTGCCAAATTTCTTGGTCAAGTCATGCAGGTTGTACTGATAATTGCCTTCTTTCACCACCAGCTCGCCATCACGGTTGATATCAAAAAATTCCGTGCTCAGGTCCGGCCGGCCAAGTTTCCAAAACTTACGATAGGTTTTCATGTTATCTTATTATAAAAAATTAATAACAAAAAGCAGCTCGACCACTCAAACCAAGCCGGAGCTGCTGTCGCGAGGTCTGGAGCGACGGCCACGGCTATCAATTTTGGCTTTAGCCTTACCAATCAGCCGCTCCAATTTGGGAACTATCAAATCAACAGCCGCATGCATATCCCGCGCCTTAATACCTAAACGGATGTCCGGCCCCGGCACTTCCACCTTAGCCTCCACGCGGTAAATGTCGCCTGATTTTTGATTGTGGTCAACATCCAACTCCACTCGGGCACGAATAATGCGGCGCCAAAAACGGCTCAAGCGGCCTACTTTTTGCTCAACGTAGTTTTTGAGGGAGGGAGTAAGCCGAAAATTTTTACCGCTGACAATAAGGTCCATCTATAATTACCAAAAGACTAAGCGCTTTTAACTATAGGTAAATGCAGGGCAATGGGCAAGCCTGTGGATAAATCAAAAACCAAATCTTGACCACAAAGACCAGCGGGAGTAAGGTTCAGCCACAACAAAAACAAGAAAAATTGGATTTTTCCAAAGAAAAAACCTAAAATTAGGGTATGCGAACCCTAGAAAGGAGCAAATTCGTGAACGGTCTAAAGATTTTCTCTACCCGGCAAAGTGAGTACTTTGCTAAACGTGTGATTAAGGCACTGAGGGTAAGGCTCGGTTTGGTTGAAGTGAAAAATTTCTCCGATGGAGAAATTTGGGCCAAATACAAAGAGAATGTCAGAGGATTTGATGTCTACATCATTGGCTCAACCAATCCGCCGACCGACAACCTGTTCGAGCTCCTCATCATGATCGATGCGGCACGGCGAGCCTCGGCCGGGCGAGTAACGGCAGTTATCCCCTACTTCGGCTACGCTAGGCAAGAACGCAAAGATCAACCCCGCACGCCCATCACAGCTAAACTCGTGGCCAACATGATTAGCAACGCCGGGGCTGACCGAGTGATCACTATGGATCTGCACGCTCCGGCCATTCAAGGATTCTTCGACATTCCAGTTGATCACCTTTACGCCTCGCCGACCTTCATACCTTGGTTTAAGCGTAAGGCTATCCCCCGCCTGACCGTGGTCTCGCCTGATCTGGGGGGCATCAAACGGGCCCGAGCCTATGCCAAATACCTTGGCGCCAAGATTGCCATGATAGACAAGCGCCGGCCTGGGCAGAACCAAGCCGAGGTGATGAACATTATCGGCGAGGTCAAGGGCAGAAACATACTACTCGTAGACGACCTCATTGATACGGCCGGTACTTTCATTGGTGGAGCGCGAAAGCTAAAAGAAATGGGCGCTCTCAAAATCTACGGCTGCTGCACCCACCCTATCTTGTCAAGTGATGCCATACCCCGGCTCCAACAGTCTGATATCACCTTGTTGGCGGTCAGTGACAGCATCCCCCTTAAGGCCAAGTATCAAAAAATCGAGGTGAAGTCAGTGGCCAATATTTTTGCCAAGGCCATACTGCTCTCCCACCGCAACAAATCAGTTTCAAGACTTTTTTTGGAGAACCGCGACTAAGTCCTCGAAACCTGCCAACTCCAACACCGGGGCGAGCCAACCCAAGCTCGCCTTTTTCTTATCTACTAAAACCAACCATCAGAACCCTATATACCTTACTTCCTCCTGCAGCTGAATACCGAATTTGTCTCGCACCTGCTGTTTAATGTAGGAAATGAGCATGATAACTTCCTCGGCCCGGCCGGAACCTAAATTAACCAAGTAGTTGGCGTGCTGCTCCGAAACCTGAATCTGGCCCATGGTTTTGCCCTTGAGCCCGGCCTGATCAATTAGCCAGCTTGAGGGCAGTTGGCCGCGCTTTAAAAATTCTTCCAACCTTGGTTGGCCAGGAAATTTTTGCCTGAGCTCGCTAGGGTCTGTTACCGGCAGATTGGTAAAAATACAGCCCGAAGAGGGCAGATGGTAGGGCTGCGTCTTACGTACCGCAATGTATTTTTTAATCAACTCCTGGCTTTTAACCTTATCCCCCGGCTCTAAGGCAAATACCGCGCTCAAAATAATATCGTTGCCCGACTGCTTGAAAATAGAAGTACGATAGCCAAAGCCGCACTGCTCCCCTGGCACATGCACAATTGTATCGCCGCGACAGACAACTACTTCCTTAACCCAATCGCCGATAAATCCTTTAGCTACTTGGGGAATACCGGCATTACCAAATATAGCTCCGCCGACCGTGCCAGGCACGGCCACCAATGGCTCAAAGCCGGTTAGCCCGGCGGCTGCCACCTTTTGCACCAAAAATCCTAGACTGACGCCGGCTTCGGCCGTAACAACCTGGCCTTTGATGGAATATTTACCGTTTTTAACCATAACCGCCAGGCCGGCAAAACCATTATCCGATACCAGCACATTGGAACCGCCGCCCAGTATCAATAGCGGCAACTTAAGTTCATCCGCCACTTGGATGGCGTGCACCAACTCCTCGGTAGTTTTGGCAGTAAAAAAATATTTGGCCGGCCCGCCAATTTTAAAATTGGTGTGACGGGACAGCGGCTCATTAACCTTTAATGATTTGCCTAGGTTGTTTTGCAGTTCGACTAATACATCAGCAGTCATACCCAGTATATCAATCCCAGTAGTAGAGCCGATGGACATCGGCTCACTACGGGACTTCGCTTCGCCCCTTCTTGGGGGTAAGAAGCGGAACGAATTAAGTGAGTGGAGCCCCGCATACAAAACTTGGCATTGTTGTGCGGGGTTGTATTACGGGGCATACGCCACCTAGACTACGCGAAACAAGATTTTAGGGCAACTCCTAAACTTAGATAACAAGCCCTAAAAACTAGTAAATTTCTCATGATTACTGTTGGACAATTAAATATTTTGGCTAAAATTAGCCAAAACATATGGTACAACCCTGCCTGCCGGCAGGCAGGCCTTGACAAATTGCTCTGGGTGCGCTATATTTATATGTTATTTAAAACGTCTGACGTTTTTTAAAAATTCAAAACACCAGCGACTACCCTTGGTGCTTGAGGGCAAGTCTATAACAAAAGGTGTTTACCTAGGTACCGGTTTAGCAAGCACGAACGGCCCGCAGTCGAAAAAGCGGCTTGCCCCGTACTGATTCGCTACAAGCGAATCTAGTACTGGGGTTACGGATGCTCTGGAAACTGGTATCAAGGTAAACACTTTTTTGTAAAACGAACTTTAAAAAACATTTGTTCTTATCAACGTGGAGGGGAGAAGGACGTAATTCTGCTTCGGCATGATTACGCCCCAGGGAGTTAAACTGCGACTGTAACTTGGTTTCGACTGAGTTCTGCCACGAATTTAACTTTTGCGATGCATCGGCTTCGGCCAAAGATGTATCTATTCTCCTCCAGATTGATAGGA
>JACRFN010000131.1 GCA_016217875.1 Candidatus Kerfeldbacteria bacterium | reverse complement strand
TGTAGAAAAGCTCTTACCTAACTTATGTTCTAAGAGTCGCCTTTTCAGATTATTAGTATAGCCTATATACCTGTCGTGGTCTTTAAGGCTCTCTAGAACATAAACGTAGTAGAACATACTGGAAGTTGTATTACGGGGCATGCCCTACTATTGTAGCAAATGGCTCAATATGAGCAAAAGAAAAACCCCTGCCAGGAACACAGGGGTAATGGTAGTTTTTCGGTATTGGGCCTACTACTTATGCGGACGGCAGTCAGGACAGAACACGCCGCCCAAGTTACCGACAAGTAAGCCGTTCCGGTAACGCCAAGCGTAGACACCGTTGCTATCCGGCTCAAAGAGCAATCGGCCGCCCAACGGTGCAACCCAGGTACCGTCATTAAGTTCTACCGAGCCGCAGACTACACAGAGCGCGACGTAGTGCTGACGTTCCTCCAGCCTATGATAGAAAGCGCACTCGCTGTGCTTGGTGCCTGGGGTATTACAACCATTGGTGCCGTCGCTACTATAGAACGTACACTCCTCATGGAATAGACAAGGCGATGGTGCTGGCGTTTTGCGCACCAGCAACCCTGCGGTAACCTGTACTTCGGCCATAGATTTTTCTCCTGTACTATTTTTATTCTTGTTTGATGTTTTCTAATCCAGTTTTAAAAAAATCTTCTCCATAGAGGAGAAGATTCAACTCCTTAAAGAACGGTTTGGACTCTGGTATATTAATCGTTCCATTGTTTTATTCTTAAACCAGCCTCGGCAGCGGCCACCTGAGCCTCCTGCTTGGAAGAGCCAGCGCCCTCGGCCACCAAGGCCTCAGCCACATACAAACCAACGCGGAACTCCTTGGCGTGGTCAGGCCCGTGTTCATCCAACACCAAATAGTGGGGCGTAACGCCTAATTTATCCTGGGCCAACTCCTGAAAGCGGCTCTTGGGATCAAGATAAAGTTTGTGCTCTAAAACATTGGGAAGTTTGGCTAAGACTTGCTGATGAATAAAGGTCGTGGCCGCAGCCGGGCCCTGATCCAAGTAAATGGCGCCAATGACGGCCTCTAGGGCATTGGCTAAAATGTACTGCCGCGCCTTGCCGTTGTTGTCTTTGGCCTCGCCACGGGAAAGGTAAAGATAATCTCCCAAGCCCAAGGAGCTGGCTATAGAACTCAACATAACAGCATTAACCAAAGCCGCCCGCCAGTTGGTCAGCTCACCTTCGGGATTGGGATAACGCTGATATAAATACTCGGTCACCACCAGCTCCAACACAGCATCACCCAAAAACTCCAGCCGTTCGTTGTGGGCCAGGGGGAAACCGGGATTCTCATTAAGATAAGAACGATGCACTAAAGACTGACGGAGCAAATCCTGGTCTTTAAAAGTTACACCTAGGCTGGCTTCGAGTTGTGAGAAATCTTTCATGGAGACTAATTATAGTTCAATTCGGGGCGGAACTTGTGAGGGCCCGGCCGCGGCCTCCGGCGGCTCGGCTGGTGCGTCGCTCGTGAGCTTGGCAAAAACTTGCTTAAAATCCTCAATCGGCACTGAGCCCTCAGTGGCTCTTTGTAAAGACTGCCCAGTACGCCGTTGACAAACTTACTGGAGGAATCGGAGCCAAAAGTTTTGGCCAACTCAATCGCCTCATTAATGGCCACTTTGGGCGGTATTTCACGGCCGTACCTCAATTCATACACCCCCAAGCGCAAAATATTACGATCTATGGCCGTGACCTGATCCAGAGGCCACTCCGGTGCCAAACGTTGAATCAGCGCATCAACGTCTGACAAGTGTTTGACCAGGCCCTGGCTCAAACGGTCGGCAAACCCATCATCAGTCAAGCCCGCGGCTAAATCCTGGGCATTTTTGTTGACCAGCTTAACCAAGTCGCCCTTTTTACCCATAAAATCCCATTGGAACAGGGTTTGCAGAACTACGGTGCGAGCTAGGTGGCGAGTGGACACAATAAAAAATCCTAATTTTCACCCTGCGGGTGACCACCCGTAGGGTGGCTAATTCCTAATACCCAAACTCTAAACATTTTAGACATTAGGATTTGGGCATTGGGGTTTGGCATAATTATTCTTTCTTATCTTTGGCGGCGGAAGCGGCCTGGGACGCCTTGGCCCGGGCCTTGGCTGAGAGTTTGGACTTGACCTTAATCACCTGACGGCCGCGGTAGTAACCGCAATTGGCGCATACGCGGTGCGGCACCACCGGCTGATGACAATGGCCACAAACTGAAAGATTGGAACGCTTCAGCGCAAAATGCGAGGCGCGGCGGCGCTTGTGTGACGAGGTACGCCTGTGGCCTGGAAGACCCATAATATGTAGATGGCTAATAGCAAATAGTCTTAATTGAGTATAACCATTTAACCCTGTCTGTCAACTTTATGATTGTAAACCGAAGGCGTGGAACATAAGCCAAATTTACCCTAACTATCTGCCACTCTAATATAGTTGTTAGAATTGTTCCACAAACCCTTGACAAGAAATTAATGGTCTGCTAAGATAGTCTGTTTCGTGCTGAAAGAGGCGTGAAACAAGGCAAATTTAAAGAGCAAAAGCCAATAAACATATTGGCTAAACACTCCGGGCTTCGCGGCCCCGCGTCCGCGGGGCATCGCAACTCCCATTGAGGCGGCTTGGACTAAAGAAGTTAGTCCTCACTTAGGCCTCGAACCCCCAGAGGAGGTGGCACGACAAGCATGGGAATCTGTGTTCTAGGTTAACCCGGCTCAGGCTGGATTTATCCCGAATCAGGTTTCTTGCCACCCCCTCCGGGGGTATCTGTAACTATAAATCAAAAATCAAAAACAACAAGGAGTAAACAAACATGAGACAAAAAGTTAAAAATATCACGCGCCAAGGCGATGAAGTCACTATTATGCTGGAAAACGGGAACTGGTTTCAATAAAATAATGGGCTTTGGACTATACAGAGAAACATTCGCTACCATTGGGTCGGCTTTGGTTACTTTGACGTTTTATCGCCAAAGCGACTACGAATTATTCTCCAAATCAAAATCATAAAAGGCCAAACCCGAAGCCCGGCCTTGCCCCCAACTCAACCGAGTTGGGATTTTTCGTTATGGCTTATTTTATACTCCACAACCGGCAACAATCCCTACTCAGCAACAAAAAAGTAAAAACAACCAGCACCATCTCCGTCTATTTCTAGATTCCCGCTGGAGTTTACCCCGTATTTGATACGGGGCGGGAATGACAAACAATTATAAATCGCAAACACTTAATACTCGCCGCCATTGACTAGTGGCTAATTACCAGTTTGCCCCTGTACATCAGCCGAAGGCAATGTTGTATTGTTATCGGTTGTTTGTTGTAAGCTGCCTTTAGGCACACCGACCAAACACACTTCCTGCCAGGGTACGTAGTGACTTTTGAACACCTGCTCCTTTTTTTCACCTGAAGAATAAGTCACGGTGTAGGTGAACTCGGCATCGGCGCCGGTGTGCGCCCTTTCCGTACACTTCTTTTGGCCCACTGGCAAATCCTCGGTCTCAACTAACTTCGTGGGCGGCGGCGCTACCAAATTGGTAATTTTAGGCTTGGTCTGCTCGACTAGCCGACCATCCTTTTTACCCCAAAACTCAAAAATCAAATTATCACCCTCTATCCTGGTTTGGATAAGTATAGCGCTACCGGTATCATTGCCGAATCTGAAATCAGGTTTGGGGTCATAAATAGTGGCATCAGTGCCGGCTGGTTCATAGTATGGCACACGGTAAGAATGGTTCCGGCGTTCCAGAATAGGCAAGCCCGAAGCCAGAGCGGCCCGGAAAGTGGTAGTACCTATTTGGCACAAACCGCCCCCAAACTCGGGAATGGTCTTATTACCCTTGATTACCAATTCTTCTTTATAACCGGCGGCGGCGTCAATTTTACCCAAAGCTTTAATTAAGGAAAACTCCTCATCTGGCTTAACCAAAATACCGTTGAGCTTATTGGCACCAGTACGTATGTTATGACGGCGATTGCTTGGACTGCCGGCAAAATTGGAACGGCCCACGCCGATAATTTCAACTATACCTAATTCATTGGCTTCAGCTGTACTGATCTCCGGTTCAGTAACTTTAACCACCAAGGGTACGGTTTTTAACTCCCCTCCCTTAACCACCACCTCAGCGGCTTGCAAAGTAGCTGATAAATCTACTACCTGGCCAGGTTGGCTGGCGGTAAAAGTTGTGACCACCCCGTCTTTGAATTCAAACTTGGCATTAAGCGCCGGCTGATCCACGCTACTAGTTACTGATTTAAAAAATTCTTTGGCTGAATCAAGTGACAGCCCAACCTGTGGAGCATTATTATCCTCCCTGACTTCAAGCCACTTGTGCCAGACGCTTGGTTTAGCCGTCCAGCTTTGTTGGGCAAAAGTAAAAACTAAATCATTGTCTTGGGCGAGCTTACGAGCTTGCGGCAGAGCAGCCATAACCTTAGCCTGGTTTAAACTGGGATTAATTTTATCAATCACCAATTCTATCGGCTCAAAAGCTAACTGCTTGAACCGTTGCTCCAAAGCCTGATGCAATAATGACTCATTCAACACCCGGCCTGGCACTTCCGGCTCGACTGTAAAATCACCCTCACGCCAAACTAAACGGGCGGGCTGGGGTAAAACTTCTAATTTAGGTAAACTATCTTTTATAAACTGAGCTACTTTAGTGGTATCGGCCTCGACTGACACAACCCGTTCGTTAAAAAGCGTAATGAAAGGCTGAACAAATTGTCGCGGCCAACTACCTTGCCGACCGATGGCATAAGCTTGTTCCACAGCTGTTTCAGGGTCGAAGCTGACCAATTCATAAGACAGGTCCGGATTAGTTGATGAGCCAACTATGGGCATCATTGTTACCGCCCCGACGTCAGAGGTCAATTGCAAGCCCTGCTTACTGAAACTATTCCAAACCGCGCGCAAATTAGCGGCCGCCGCCTCCGGCGTTAAACCGCCGACGCTTAAGCTGCCTATAAACACGCCGGGAAAAATGCGGCCGGCGTAAACTTTATGATAAAAACTGATACCGCCAATAAGCAACAAAAACAACACCAACAACAGCCCTAAACGTCCGGCTATGGGATAGTTTTTATGTAAATTACCTGGCAGATAGAGTGACATGTAAACTACGAACCCCTAAGTATGTCGGTTAAAAGTTGCCGGGCCCGGCTAGCCTGATCAGTCTCGGCTTGGGCTTGAGTGGTAAAGTTACAAACCAAATGACTGCCCTCGTGGCAATCAGCTGGTAGTAATTCTTTGGACACAGCTAGCTCTTGGCCGTCTTCAAATTTTAAAACCACCAACTCGCCCTCTAATCGGTCAAAGACGGCTGTTAATGAATTATGGTTGGACATAAAACTCCTATTCTACGGCGGCTACTTTCACCGCCACGGATTTAGAAATCTTGGCGGCTTTGGGTAAAATTACCGTCAAAATTCCATTCTTTAAACTGGCCTGAACCTTATCGGCTCTAACTTCCACCGGCAAGACTATGGAACGTGAAAATCCTCCCCAGTAACACTCCCGATAAAGATAATCTTCCGGCAAAACCTCTTCTTCCGGCTGACGGCGGCCACGCAGAGTTATAACGTCATTATTAAGCGTCACTTCCAAATCTTCAGGCTTGACGCCGGCGATGGTTGACTTAACCACCACTGCGCTCTTGGTTTGATAAACATCCACCGCCAACTGGCCCTCGTACTCGGCCGAATACCACTCCACCGGCGGCCCACTGGGACTTGGGCTTTGGGTTGGTACAGCTACTGATTCCGCGGGTTCAGTGGGGCGGGAAATGAATCTGAAAAATGACAGGGCTGACATACCCAGTATATCAACTCCGCTCAACCACCCGCAGTGCGAGGTAATTGAACAAGTGTGAAAGATTAAATAGCTCTAAACATTGCATAAAGTTATGAGGTATGGTGGTTGGTACGAGCGCTAGCGGAGTTGTATTACTGGGATAGGCTATTACATAGTATAGCAACGTAACTCCTTGACGCCTAGCTCTCCCTAGCCTAGAATTTCCTAGCTTATGGCCCCATCGTCCTTGTTTCCCGAAGGGAGGTAATGGCTGGACCCAGAGCACCATCCGCCCATGGCGGAGGTGCGGGGCAAGCACCACGCTTTGACAACCCGCCCACCAAATATTATGGCGCATTCGTCTAACGGCTAGGACACCACGCTTTCAATGTGGGAACAGGGGTCCGACTCCCCTATGCGCTACCAAGCCTATATTTAACTTGGTGGGTGGGCAAGTGTGGTAATCCGGCTTGCCCCATATACACGCCTTAACGTGTTATGTGGGGGTTCGACTTACCCCGTAGTTCCGCCTCAGGCGGATACTTCGGGGTTCCGGGTGAGGCTAAGAAAAAACATCCGGCCTAGTGTCGGGTGTTTTTTCTTTTCGGAGAATCGAAGGGTGCGAGAAAACTCCGCTGTCGAGCGGAGTTGAGTGTAGTCCGCCAACTGGCGGAAGTCGGAGCGAGGAGAATTCCCAGTGGGGCTAAAAATCACTTGCCACCCAATGAGTATAACTTTTGGATAAAAAAGAGAGTCTCAACCATTGGACTTGGTGAGACTCAGTACAGGATAATACCTGTTATCATATGGCACTGGGTGCTAGTTCGCGAGTGCTGATTTTTTTTCTCGGATTATAAGGACCCGATTTCGCTAGTAGGCACGAGTACGGCTTCGGGTGGCAGAGGGTACTCCCTTTCGTACCAGTCATACTCATACCCGTAACACGAGATGAAGCGACGGTTTTCATCAGTCCTAATCACAAGACCAGGTTTATCACGAGACCATCTACTCTTTGGGTACGTCGCCTCCCGACCACCCACAAAAACCGCGAATCTGGTATTTGTGTGAGTTACTATAGTGTTTACTACTCTCCGCTAGTCACTATGAAAAGTAGCCACCAGAGAATAGTAAACATTTATCAAAGAACATCTCACTGTAAAACTAAAGAAGCCCATCTGTCAAGGGGATAATCCTAATTCTACTCTCTCTGGGCATTACCTTACCTGGAACAGGTATAGTGTTTACAGCCTCAATCTGGCCACCCCGAATAAGTTTCCCCAACCTCCACCACTCCCTAAGCTCGACCACGAG
>JACRFN010000129.1 GCA_016217875.1 Candidatus Kerfeldbacteria bacterium | reverse complement strand
TATCGACGCCGAAGGTAACTACACCCAGGCGTATTTTTTACAAGGTGCTTTAGATAAAGGCCGTCCATATCGCCAGGAGGTATATGATAAATCCGGTCATCTCTTTGCCAGGACACTAAACACCTGGACCGCCAGAGAGCTTTATCCCGGGGTTTCCTTTATTTATTTAGCGCAGACCAAGAGTTTTGCTTACGACGGCAATTCTGCCGAGGGAGGCAGTAACTTTAAACACAGCCAGACTACTTTTACTTACGATGACTACGGCAACCCCACACAAGTTACCACTGCGGTTAATTCTCCGGATAACCCCGCTGGCTTTAGCGATACTAAAACTCAGATTACTGAATATAACTACAATACTGATGACTGGCTCCTGACCCCTGCCAAACATACTTATCTTCTGGATGCTCAGGGAACTAAGCTCAGCGAAAAGTGGTTTTATTACGACCAGCATAATAACCTAGATGCCCCGCCGGAAAAAGGGCTTTTAACTAAAGAGGAAGTTTTAATCGCTAACCCTATTAGGCAAAAGAGCAGTAAAGCCGCGGCTTTATACCGCTACGACACCTACGGCAACCTTACTAAATCTGTTGACCCCTTGCGCCGCGCTACCTTCACTGAATACGACAGCCTCACCCAAACCTACCCGGTAAAAACCACTAACGCCCTTGGCCACTCTGTGGAAAGTTCCTACTACGGCATCAACGAATCTTTGGCTGATACAATAGACGGCAGCGGCTTGCCGGGGCAGGTAAAATACACTCAAGACCCCAATAAACAAAGAACCTATTCACTCTATGACCAATTCGGCCGGCTGCTGGAAGTTATCGGCCCGCAGGATTCCCCGCAGTATCCGGCTGCGCTTTACGAATACGACTTATCTGCTACGCCGATAAGAGTTATAAAAAAAGTCAAGCCAGATTACGATGCTAACTTAGACGACTATTACCGCTCTTATTCTTTTTTTGACGGCTTAGGCCGGGAAATTTATACTAAAACCCCGGCAGAGGCTGAGCCTCAAAATAACCAGTCCCGTCAGCTCATCTCCGGAATAACTGAATACAATTCCAAAGGCCAGATAATTAAAAAATACCTGCCTTACTTTGTGGAAGAAAGCGCGGATTACCTTTCTCCTAATTTTTCCACACCCCACTCTCATTTTACTTACGACGCCCTGGGCCGGGTCATCCAGACCACTAACCCTGACTCCTCTTATTCCAGTACGGTTTATTCAGCCTGGAGTGTTTCCAGTATTGACCCTAATGGCCACAAGACCGCGAAATTCTTTGACGGCTGGGGCAGGATTATCAAGGTGCTAGAGTTTGAAGGTAGTGACGGCCGCTCCAAAGACTACCCTTACCAGGACTACGGCTTTTATGCTGCCACCACCTACCAATACGACGCCCAGGGTAACCTCACCCAATTAACCGATAACCAGAATAACACCACCCGCATCTGCTATGACTCCTTAGGCCGCAAGCTGCAGATGGATGACCCGGATATGGGCGTCTGGCATTATGAATATGACCCTGTAGGCAACCTCATCCAGCAGACCGACAATAAAGGCCAGGTCCTGCTCTTCCAATACGACGGCTTAAACCGCTTAACCCTTAAAGGCGCGCTATTGCCCAAGGCCGGCGCGGATAAAGGCCGGGAAGAAGAGGATGAGAAAAGTAATGGCTTAGACTTTACTACCTTAGCATCCTATCTCTACGACCAGCCGAATAAGCCAAACTCTTTAGGCCGACTCTCTAAGGTCATTGACCAGAGCGGCTCAACTGAGTTCTTCTACGACCAATTAGGCCAGGAGATTAAATCCGTTAAAGTCATAGGGACTGTCCCCGCAACTTCCGGAGCTGGCCTTGCCCAGGGGACTGTCCCCTCTGGCGCCTACACCGTAGAGCGCTCCTACGACTCTTTGGACCGGCTCACTTACCTGAAATACCCCGACGGCTCTATTGTCAAATACACCTACAACCCCCAGGGCATTGAGCGTATTGAGGGACTGCCTCTTCAAGCGTCTCCTCAGGAAGAGGCTGTCCCCGCTGAAGGGACTGCCCCCCAGTCCGTAGGGACTGTCCCCGGACAAGCGGTATCTGGCGTTGACCAGGGGACTGTCCCCTATGCCCCGGACTCCTTCACCAAACTCTTCTGGCATGCGGATACGACAGCGGGCCTTACTGGCCATGGCGGCGCCAGAATTGATACCGCGCAGAAAAAATTTGGCTTAGGCTCTGCCTTCTTTGACGGCAAGGACGATTACTTTACCATCCCTGACAGCGATGACTGGAACTTTGGCGCTGGAGACTTTAC
>JACRFN010000130.1 GCA_016217875.1 Candidatus Kerfeldbacteria bacterium | reverse complement strand
TGGCACACAAAAAATAACCTCAGCAACCCATCTGCTATTAGCCAGCAACTAGTGACTAGCGCACTTGATTTTTGCGCCCCGCCCTGCTAACATTGCTCAATAGCTCTTACTCTTAAACTCTTACCTAATTTATGCCAACTTTATCCTGGATCATAATCGGTATAGTAGCGGCCATGGCTGGCTGGCTCGTAGCTACCTATAATAGGTTGGTTACGCTGAAAAATCGCGCCGGGGAAGGCTGGAGTGATATTGACGTACAGCTCAAGCGCCGACACGATTTGATTCCTAACCTGGTACAAACCGTCAAAGGTTATGCCACGCATGAGGCCAAGGTATTTGACTCAGTTACCCAAGCCCGAGCTCGGGCCATGGGAGCTCAAGATGTGCACGAACGCCAAGAAGCAGAAAATGCCCTGACAGGCGCACTCAAAAGTTTGTTTGCCGTAGCCGAGGCTTATCCTGAGCTTAAGGCTTCAGTCAACTTTGCCAAACTTCAAGACGAGCTGGCGGATACTGAAAACAAAATTCAGGCCGCGCGGCGCTTTTACAACGGGCTGGTGCGCGACCTTAACACTGCCTTAGAAACCTTTCCCTCCAATATCGTAGGTAACCTATTCCGGTTCCAGCCCCGCGAATTCTTTGAACTGGGCAGTGAAGCCGAGCGGGAAGTGGTGGAAGTGAAGTTTTAGTAAGAGTAAAGAGTAAGAGTAAGAGTTTTTCTCTTACTCAAGACTCTTACTCTAAACTCATCTATGTACGACCAAATAACCGCCAATAAGCGCAAAAGCTGGCTGCTCATCCTTATATTCTTAGCGCTCATTGCCGCCCTCGGGTACACTTGGGGTGCCTATTCCGGAGATTACTTTGGCACCTTGACAATAGCCTCCATTATCGCCATTGTCATGGCGCTCGTTTCTTATTATTCAGGCGATAAAATTGCCTTGTCTCTGGCCGGAGCCGTACCCGTCACCCGCGAACAAAACTCTTACATTTGGAATCTGGTGGAAAATCTATGTATCAGTCAAGGATTGCCTATGCCTCGCCTGTACCTGATACCAGAGCCTGGGATGAATGCCTTTGCCACCGGACGCGATCCTGAACACGCCTCTATAGCCTTAACTCAAGGCCTGGTACAAAAACTCGCCAACGAGGAATTGGAGGGAGTTATCGCCCACGAGCTGTCGCACATCAAAAACTACGACATCAGACTGGCTACTTTAGTCGTGGTGCTGGTAGGGACCACGGCCATCTTGGCTGACATTTTTTTGCGCTCAACACACTTTGTGGGCAGGCGTTCCTCGCGCCAGGGCGGCAGTAACGCTATCGTCCTGCTGGGTTTGGTACTGGCCCTGCTCTCGCCTCTCATTGCCCAACTGGTTAAACTGGCTATTTCCCGCCGCCGCGAATTCCTGGCTGACGCCTCCGGCGCCCTGGCTACCCGCTACCCCGAAGGCCTGGCCCGCGCTTTGGAAAAAATTTCCGCCGACGGCACGCCCTTAACCCGCGTGGCCGAGGCTACGGCCCATCTTTATTTCGCCTCGCCTTTTGGCAATACTCCCAGTATACTAGGAAGGCTTTTTTCCACTCATCCGCCGATTCAAGAGCGAGTGAAAGCCTTGCGCCAAATGGCCTAAAACGAAATCCCAAATCCTAATTCCAAATATCTAAATAAACCCTAAGCCTCAATGACAAAAAATTTAGGAATTAGAAATTAGGAATTGGTAATTACTACAATTATGCCTGACATCTTGTCCAAATTCACCACTCACTACCAAAAAATACTCTCCTCCGCCAGGGCGTCGGCGAGCCTGGGCGGTCACCAACAAATCGAGATAGCTGATTTGCTAATGGCTCTGGCCCAGGAGCAGGGCTCCATGGCGGCGGAAATTCTAGCCAAACACGGCCTGGCTCCAAGGGCACTCCAAACTAAACTCGGTTTAACTGAAGTGGGCGAGCCGGCCGCTGAACCAAGCTTGAACTCGCTCGGGGAGAACGAGCTGTTGGAATTATTACAACACGAGCTCGCGCCGACGGCCCGCCGCGCAGTGGAGAGGTCGGTATTGGCTGCCTGGCGTCATCAACATCACTACGTCGGTACTGAGCACCTGCTTTACGCTCTGGTGGTGAGCGAGGAGACGGAAGTCAGAGCCATGTGGGCTAGATTGGGCATTGAGCTTAAAACCCTAAAACTTAACACCAGCTCAGTGCTTAAGAGCACTTCCAAATTCCCCGATCTGACAGAAAGCTTTACCACACTCGAAGAAAAAGAGGAACCAACCAAAGTCACCACCACGCCGGCCCTGGATTTTTTTTGCACCGATCTGACTTCAGCCGAGGTCCAGGTTAAAATTGACCCGGTCATCGGCCGCGACCGTGAAATTCAACGACTGATCAACATTTTGGCGAGACGCACCAAAAACAATCCACTGCTCTTGGGCGACCCGGGCGTGGGCAAAACGGCTATTGTGGAAGGTTTGGCCAAACGCATTCATGAGGGCCGGGTGCCTGATTTCCTGCAGGACAAAAGAATTCTCAGTTTGGATTTGGGACTGACCGTGGCCGGTACTATGTACAGGGGAGAATTTGAAAGCCGGCTTAAACAAATAATGGAAGAATTAAAAATTCACCCTGAAGTCATTTTGTTTATTGATGAACTTCACACCATTGTCGGCACTGGCGCCGCCCCCGGGTCGCTGGATGTGGCTAATCTTTTGAAACCGGCTCTGGCCAAAGGGCTCATTCGCTGTATCGGCGCTACCACCCAGGAAGAATACAAAAAATCCATCGAATCTGATGCGGCTCTGGAACGGCGTTTCCAGGTAGTACAGGTGGCAGAACCAAGCCCCGAAGAAACTATCGCCGTACTGCAGGGCCTGCGCGACCGCTATGAAAGCTTTCACCATGTGCGTATTGCGGACGAAGCGGTGGAAGCGGCGGTGCAACTGTCCGAGCGCTACTTGCCGGAAAAATTTTTGCCGGATAAGGCCATTGATTTGATTGACGAAGCCGCCTCTCATCTCAAAACCTCGACCCAGCCTTCAACCGCTCTTAGACACGAACGTGAGTTAGAAGCCCGGCTGAAACAGCTGCAGGAAGCTAAAGAGCTCGCTATCCGTGAAGAAAATTTTTCCCTGGCCACGGCCCACAAGGAAGAGGAAAAAAAAGTGGCGGCAGAGGCGGCTAAACTGCGGCGCGGACGAGGGACCTCTAGCCAGATAATTTTGGGCACGGTCGGACGGCAACAGATTGCCGAGGTGGTGGCTCAAATAACCGGCGTACCGTTAACCGAACTGCTGGCTTCGGAACGCACTAAGCTGGCTAACCTCGAGGCTATCCTGACGACTCATGTCGTGGGCCAGGCTGAAGCCGTGGCGGCTGTAGCCAAAGCCGTGCGCCGAGCTCGGCTGGGACTGGGGAACCCCGAACGCCCCATGGGTTCTTTTATCTTTCTCGGGCCTTCGGGCGTAGGCAAGACAGAGCTGGCTAAAGTGATAGCCGAAGAAGTATTTGAAGACCCCGAGGCTCTGGTACGGCTTGATATGTCGGAATTTTCCGAGGGCTTTAACATTTCCAAGCTTATTGGCGCGCCAGCAGGCTATGTCGGCTACAAAGATGCCAACAAACTGACTGACCTGGTGCGACGCAAGCCTCATGCTGTGGTGCTGTTTGACGAAATTGAAAAGGCCCATCCCGACGTCTTTAACTTGCTGCTCCAGATACTGGAAGACGGCCACCTGACTGACGCGGCCGGCAAACAAGTTAATTTCAAAAACGCGCTCATTCTCATGACGTCCAACCTAGGACTGCAGGAATTGACCACCCAGGCCGACCTGGGCTTTAGTCCGGAAAGCAAAACACAGCTACAGCGCTTCTTGAGCCAGTATGAACAAACCAAAGAACGACTCTTGGTTGAAGTAAATAAATTTTTCCGCCCGGAATTCTTAAACCGTCTGGACGGTGTGATTGTCTTTAGGCCGCTCGGTGAAGCTGATTTAGAGCGTATCGTCAAACTACAAGTGCAGGAACTAAATATCAGATTCTTGGCGCAGAAGGTAAACCTCACCATAGCTTTGGGCCGGGGCGCGACCCGGGCTGTGGCCCGCCAAACCTTTTCACCTGAACAAGGCGCCCGCGGCATACGCCGCTTCTTACAAGAACAGGTGGAGGATCCGCTGACACAGCGACTACTTGAGGGTAAACTCAAACCGCCGGCCAAGGTAACGATTAAAGTAAAGGATGATAAAGTGACATTGGAATAAATCCCAAACCCTAATTTCTAATCCCTAAAAATCTATCGTTTTGGGCTTTGGGGTTTTATTAGACATTAGGATTTTGATATTGGGGTTTAAGAATGCTTGAATTTGGTTATGACTTCAGTATTCCGACAAATCGTAACCTTTTTCCAACGAGTTTTTAACTGGTTATTAGATGCTCTTTACCCTAAACGCTGCTTGGGCTGTAAGCGCTTGGGAGAATGGTGTTGCCCTGGATGTTTCGCCTCGCTTACCTTCCGCCGTGAACTTAAGTGCCCGGGGTGCGATTCTGGAAGCCCGCTGGGCGCCTGGTGCCCTAACTGCTCAGCCGGACACAACTTAAACGGACTGTGGGCAGCCCAACCATATGGCCGACCGCTGGTGCGCCAGATGATTAAGGCCTGGAAATACGATGGCCTGAAAGATTTGTCCGAACCCCTCACCAATCTGCTGCTGGCCACGCTCAAAACCCATAACCTGCCGCCGGCCTGGCACGGGGTAGCACGGGAGCTGTGGCAGTTGGTACCCGTGCCCTTAACGCGCCGGCGATTACTGGCACGCAATTTTAATCAAGCTGAAATACTGGCTCAGGGCGTGGCTCAGGCCTGCAGCTTGAAAGTAAATCCGCTGCTAGAACGGCTACGCCGAACTAAGCCGCAAAGCGAACTCAAATCCGAAGAACGCCTAACCAATGTACGGGGTGCTTTTAGCCTGAAACCGAAGGCTAAAGCTGAAGGAGGCGTGTTTATTTTGGTGGACGACATTTATACTTCCGGCGCTACCTTGGAGGAATGTGCTGGCGTATTGCGAGCGGCCGGCGCCCGCGAAGTTTGGGGGCTGGTGGTGGCGCAGGGCTAAACTCACGCGTTGACATAGGTGTTCACCACCGCTATGATACGGTGGCATTGGAAAACGTCACGGAGGCGTGGCCGAGTCCCCGAAGTAGTCCCGCTGAAGCTGGACACTACGGGGCAGGGGTTTAATCGGACGGCTTGCCTCGTAAGAGAGCGGTGGGGTGGCCGAGCGGTTGAAGGCGGCAGTCTTGTCCCGCAGCGTGGCGGAGGGTTGGCCGAGTGGTTGAAGGCGCTGGTCTTGAAAACCAGTTAGGGCGCAAGCTCTTCACAGGTTCGAATCCTGTACCCTCCGCCACGAGACGGGATCCAGCATACCATATAAATAAAATAATTAAGGTGCGGGAAAAACTGCTACCCCGCTAAGCGGGGTCAGAGTTCTCAGCCTACGGCTGACCACCCGCAGGGTGGAAATCCTCTCGCCTCCGCCAAATTATATATATTGTATTATGGAGAGGTGGCTGAGCGGTCTAAAGCAACAGGTTGCTAACCTGTGACTCCGTAAGGGGTCCCGTGGGTTCGAATCCCACCCTCTCCGCCATAGCACGAGCGCTCACCCCTGCGGTGGGCGCTAGTGCTATACTGGAATGGTAGTGGAATTCGAAGGGCGCGAGAGAAAGCGAGCTGGCGCAGCTTTCGGTGCGCAGCGCCCAGGTGCCCGAATCGGAGTGAGGGAGAATCCCACCCTCTCCGAATGGAGTCCAAATAGTGGACTACATTCGGAGGGGAAGCAAAACAACTGCTTGTTTTGCGTTGGGATGAGAAGGAATTTTCTATGCCCAAGGGCAGAAAATTCCAGGCGCGGAGCGGAATCCCACTCTCTCCGCCATAACAAAAGACCCAAAATTTAGTTTGGGTCGTTTGTTATGCGTGATTGCGGATATGGGATTCAAAGGGTATAATAAAAACGTAAAGCAGTTTATGTTTTTATTGACCCAGGCCCTGTAGGAGGAGCCCCGCGTCCACGATGCGACAGGCGAGGAGGAATTCCCCTACCTACAGGCAGGCTCCCGCCTCCGTAAATAATTTTTAGAGCTATGGCGATGGAAATAAAAAATGTTGTAAAGGGCAGGATAGCC
>JACRFN010000126.1 GCA_016217875.1 Candidatus Kerfeldbacteria bacterium | reverse complement strand
TCTTTGGCTTGGCGGGCTTCTTCCCGTTTGGTTATCAATTCCGTTACTGCCGGCGGAATATTTAGCGGTTTAACTTCTCTAATGCCTAAGCCCAGTATGGCGTCGAACTTCAGCAGGCTTTGTTTTTTGGCGCTGTCAGGGTAGTTTGAAGCCATAAGTTCCCACAGTACAGCTAACGCTTGGGGGGCGTTGAGGTCGTCGTTCATAGCCTCTATAAATTTTTGTTCAAACTCAGCGCAACCAATTGACGCCTCGCCCATGGTGGCCACTTTGTCTTGAAGATTTTGCAGCGCCTTGGCGGCTCCGGCTAATGCGTCTAAGGAAAAGTTGAGCGGTTTGCGGTAATGTGTGCCCAAACAGAAATAGCGGTAGGCCAGCGGCGTCAAGCCTTCCTGCTTAAGCCAATTGAGTGTCAGGAAGTTGTTTTCTGATTTGCCCATGCGCTTGGCATCCACCACCAAAAATTCTCCGTGCAGCCACCAGCGCGCCAGCGGTTTTGAAGTTGCGGCCTCGCTTTGCGCTATTTCATTAGGGTGGTGCACGGGAATGTGGTCAATGCCGCCGCAGTGAATATCAAAAGTTTCACCTAAGTATTTCATGCTCATAGCCGAGCACTCAATGTGCCAGCCAGGAAAGCCAACTCCCCAAGGGCTGGGCCACTCCATTTGTCGTTTTTTGTCCGGCGGCGAAAATTTCCACAAAGCAAAGTCGGTTGGAATTTTTGTAAAAGAATGACCACCGAAATATCTTTAAAACCAGTCATGAACAAAGCCTTGGTCATAAAGGTGGTGCCGAGCGCTCCGCCAAATAGTGCCACCCAGAAAATGGCCAGCCATTGTTTTTTTGTTATGAGCTTAAGTTGGTTCTTGAAAATTAACAACCAGGGCACTAGCACTACAAAACCCAAACCGTGTTCCAAAAATACCACTAACACCGAAGGCAGTGTGTAAAGCTGGGGACGCAAAAACGTGCCATCCAAGCTCCACAGCAAGGTGGCAAACACCACAGCCAATGACCCAACTAATATTTTGTTCGTTTGTTCCATAAGTTTATGTGACTTAAGTATAACAAAAATAATAAATTGTTACTCCTTTTTAACAAGAGAGCATAGGTTGGGTGAATAGATGGCAGTCAACCGGCAATTTGCTATGAGTTATTCCGGCGGGCGGGGAGAGTACTTCTTATTCCTTATTTTCCACTGCTCCACAAAGCGTCCCAAGCCCTCGCGTTCCAGGGCGTTCCGGCGGCGGGTGGAGGCTTGCGACCAAGCTAGCACGCTGGCAAAGCTCAAACGGTAGCGGCTTCGTACCACTACATAGGTTACAGCCCCAGCTCGTATAGCTTGGCGTACGGTTTTGCCTGAGACGCCAAAAAGGCGCGAGGCTTCACTGACCGAGATCCTGATAGGTAAGGTTGGCATATGTGGATAACTCTTAGGCTTAAAGCTAGGGGAGGCGGGTGGTTTAAGTTTTATTAAGTCAGCCGGCTAGCCTGAGAAATTTTTTGGCGCGCCTGTTGGTAAGGCAATTTAGTAAGTTAATTAAGTTAATATTTTATCAAATATATAGTAATGTATACGCTAGTGTATACTTTCAGGAGAAAAAAGTCAAAATGAAAGAATTAAAGCGGGTTAAAAGCGGGTTAATCTCGTCCGGTTAATTGGGCTATTGCTCGAGAGAGTAATAATTAATAATTGGGCAAATTACCCTTTATTTATGCCCAAATTAGGCAAAACTAAACAATTAATCTTTATTTAGTTTTAGCCATAATTTGCAAGGTTCGCTATACATAGCAATTATTCTGGTTTAAACCTTGCCAAAAGTGCCAAAATTAGTTACAGTAGCGTCTACGTGCTGTAACGTTTAAACCTTTTCCACGTCTACTTTTATGTCATTTGTACGCAGGATTGAGGAGGATATCCTGCTTTTGAAAATAAGACACGGCGATCAGGCGGCTTATGCCACTATCTATGATAGGTACGTGGACGCGCTTTTCCGTTATATTTCCTTTCGCGTTCGTAGCACTGAGCAGGCTGAGGATTTAACTTCTGAGCTGTTCCTTAAGGTGTGGCAGTATCTGACCGACGGCGACAAGGACAGGGTGCAGAATATAAGGGCCTTTCTTTACCAGTCGGCCCGCAACTTGATTGCTGATCACTACCGCACGATGCAGGATGAGCTGCCGCTGGACGAGGCTATGGATGTAACGCTGGATAAGCAATCCCGTCATCTGTCAGTGGAGCAACGCCTTACTTTGAGCGAGGTGGAGCAAGGGCTCACCAAGCTTAAGGGCGAATGGCAGGAAATAATAATTCTGGCGCACGTGGAAGGTATGAAGCCCGGCGAGATAGCGCCCATCATCGGTAAGTCAGCCGCTACCACGCGCGTTATGCTCCACCGGGCGTTGCAAGAGTTAAAGAAAGTTTTAAATCAAGGCAATTTATAATTCTAGAATCATGTCTGATAATGATCTAATTCACAGTTTGCATGAGCTACGCGATGTTAAGCGCGCGGCTCCTTTGTGGCGTGAGCAGACCCGCGCGAGGCTGATGCAGACAGCCGAGCAATCATCTACCAAAGCCTACTCATTTACTGAGCGTTTCAGTTTGGTAATGAGTCAGGTGCGTTTGACTATGTCACCCTTGCCGTTAGTGCCTACCTTGGCCATAGTGGTTGGTTTGTTATTTGGTTGGACTCCGTTTGCTCAAGCTACTTTGGCCTCACTGCCGGGCGACACTCTTTACCCAGTGAAGCGAGCCAGCGAACACATAGCTTTATCTTTGCATTCCAGCGCCGAGAGTCAGGGACTTTATTACTTGGCTTTGGCTGATCGTCGGGTTACTGAGTTAAGCACCCCAGGTTTAGATGCCGCCACCCAAGCCAAACTATTACGCGATTACAATATCAACTTAGGTTTTTCCCAAGCCAGTTTCCACGCCGCCCCCAGCTCCAGCCGTTTGGCTGTGGCTTATGATGCCGCAGTCGGAGAGTTAGCCATTCGCCTTAAGAGTTATTTGCCGGAAGTACTGGCTCTTCCAGCCTACGCCACCGCGCTCAATCTTACCGATCGCTTGGGCAGTGATGCTTTGGCCGTGCTGGTGACCACTCACCAGTCAGCCCAGAACGGCCTGTTGCCAGCTGCCGTGGCGAGGCGGCTAGAGCAGGAGATTGTTAAAGTAGAAGCCAAGCTGCGGGGTATGGAAAGCAAAATGGTCAGCCTGCCTACCACCAAAACTTCCCCGCGCGTAGTTATTGAGTCCAAGCAAGTAGTGGTGCCGGTGCGCCAAGCTCAACAACTAGCCAAAGATTCATTAACCGAAGCCCGTAAATTAGTACAAAGTAAAGAATTCACCTTAGCTTTGGAAAAAGTGCGGGAGTCTGAGGATATTACCAGCAAAACCGAAGCCGCAGTGGACAAAGCAGCTGATACTACTAAGCCCGCTGCCAAAGTAGAGGGAGCGCAAAAAGATAATACTCCGGCGCCAGCGGAGGTAAAGCCAGCCGACGTAAAGCCAATAGAACCAATTACTCCAGCTAAGCAATAAAAACCCTAGTTCGAAAGCCTGATATCTAAATTGTTGAATTAGGTAGGTTTAAATTAGTGGTTATTGAGCAGTATAAAGTTTTAGCCTTATGCCAAAAGCAATTCGCGCTTCTCTTCAACTGCCGTTGATAGTAGAGAAAGAAGACAACTACTACGTTGTAGAGTGTCCGGTGCTTGAAGGGTGCTACAGTCAAGGAAAAACTATTGATGAGGCGCTCAATAATATTCGCGAGGTAATCGCCATGGTGCTGGACGAGACTAAGAATAAGGCCGTTCTCCAGTCATACCAGCATCGAGAGTTAAGCCTTCACACCATTACAGTATAGTTATGCCAGCGTTGCCGATTCTCTCAGGTGCCCGCGTTGTGAGGGTACTAGGGCGGCTAGGTTACCAAGTGGTTCGTCAGCGCAGTAGCCACCTTCGTCTGGCTTGTGAGGGGAGAAAGTCAGTCACCGTACCGGATTACCAAGTAATTAGCCGAGGCTTACTCCGTAAGATTCTCCGCGACGCCGAAGTTACAGCCCTAGAGTTACGTAAATTACTTTAAAATTAAAAATTGTTTTCAGTCGTTGCCCCATGCTTGCGGCCAAACGTTTGGCCCCACACACGGAGTCCAGCGACTCCCCTCAAGTTCTTTTCTAAATAATAGTGGTTAGGTTGAACGAGGGCTCTATAGCTTAAGGCATGCGTTTGCCGCCGCTTGCCCCGTAGAGCGCGTTACTTTACAGAGTGTAAATTTTGTAAAGCAATGGTGTTTTATGAGGCACGGCCCGTATGAGCGCAAGCTTGTGCGGGGCGAGCCCGTTTCGTTCTCTATCTGGCTGGGTTGGTTAGCAGTTAGCAAATAGCCAATAGCTTATGGTCTTTGTGCCATTTGCTATAGGCCATTAGCCACTGGCTGCCTTAGCCCCCCATGGGCGGCTTGATGAAGAATAGAATCAGCGGCCCCGTACCAAGTGTAAGCTTTGGTTCAGGGCTAGCGCCCGCGATTATGCGGCCCTGCCTAAGCCTCATGCTTTCGTATCCGTCCGCATCCGCCAATTGGCGGATAGCGGAGCGGATTTAACCACCCACTTTTATTTATTAAATTTCTTGAGCTGGATAATCCTCAGCTGGCGCAGCTTGCAGTAGCTGTCAGTTGCCGCCAGGCCAAAGGTCGGGCCGGCCCGTACTGTTAAGGTGCGGGAGTAGGCGAGGATGAGTTCCACTCTTAATTATACGAAGTAAGAGTAAGAGTAAAGAGATAGAGTATTGAGTCCAACGACTCTTACTCCAACCTCTTACTCCAACCTCGACTTCGTTAAAAGGAAAATCCTCCTAATGTCTAAATTCAAAAAAGCTTTCTCCATCGGAGTCACCGTCTTGACGGTTCTGTGGTCTGTCGGCGTGTCTTTCGCCCCAGTGGGCGTTAGCGCGGCCGCGACTGCTGGCGACTTAATCAAGATGGCCGGCAATTCTGCCGTCTACTACTTTGATGGTTCCAAGCGTTTCGTCTTCCCCACGGAGTCAACTTACAAGTCCTGGTACAAGGACTTCTCCAGCGTGAAGACGGTCCCTTCCTCCGAGCTTCAGTCCTACCCTCTGGGTGGTAACGTTACCATCCGTCCGGGTACCAAGCTCGTGAAAATCACCACCGACCCTAAGGTGTACGCCGTTGGTCCGGGCGGTTCCCTGCAGTGGGTTTCCACTGAGGCTATCGCTTTGGCACTCTATGGTTCAACTTGGGCCAAGCGCGTGGTTGATGTACCTGATTCCTTCTTCGTAAACTACAAGTCGGGCTCAAACATCACCTCCAACGTCCACCCTGACGGTACGGTAGTTAAGTACGCCAACTCCACCACCCTCTATTACATTGAGGGCGGCGCCAAGCGTCCTTTCGCCTCTGATGCCGCCGTCGCCGCCAACATGATTGACTCGGCCAACGCCATCGAGACCACTCTCACTTACACTGCTGGCTCATCCATCACGGGTAAGGAGGCGGCCGTAGTGAACGTTTCCGGCTCAGTTGGTGTGGCCCCCGCTCCGGGCGCCGGTACCGGCTTGTCCGTGGCGCTCGCTTCTGACACACCGGCCGCCACCTCCATCATCGCCGATGCCGCCAATGGCGGTCAGGCGCTCGCTCCCATAGCCAAGTTCAACTTTGCCGCGGGCAGCGATGGGGCAGTCGGTATTACTTCACTTAAACTCAAAAAGCTTGGTATCGTTAACGATTCCAGCTTCTCCAACGTTTACCTGTACGACGGCAGCACCCGCTTGGCTGAGATGACCTCCATCTCCTCCGGCGTGGTCACTTTCACTGGCACCACTTCCAGCCCGCTCTTCAGCGTGGCTGCTGGCACAACTAAAGCCGTGTCGGCGATGATTGACCTCACCAAGGGCACTGGCGCTGGTATTACACTCGGTTTGGGTATTAATACCTCGGCCGATGTCGTAACCAATGGCGCCACAGTCAGTGGCACTTTCCCGCTTAGCGGGAGTCTGATGTCCACCGCGGTCGTGACCGACCTCGGTAAGCTGACGGTGGCCAACGTGTCCCCGGCCGCCAACAACACAGTTGACGCTCAGGACAACCTTGAGGTTTGGAAGTTCAGCCTAATGGCTTCCAACCAAAATCTCAAAGTGTCGTACATTGCCGTTACCAACGTTGGTTCCACCACTACAGCTGACCTCGTAAACTTCAAGCTGTACGACGGCGGCACCCAGCTCGGCTCGGCCGTGGCTGCGGCCGACGCCAACAAGAAAATCGCCTTTGACCTCGCGGCCTCGCCTCTTTTGATCAACTCTGGTATTACCAAGCAGTTGTCATTGAAGGCCGACATCAAGGCCGGCGCTACCCGCACCTTTAAGTTCTCCATTCAGCGCTCATCCGACCTCAACGTCGTTGACACCCAGTACAACGTGTCGCTCTTCCCCTTCCCCAATGGCGGAGTAGTGGGAACCTGGACCGTAGTGCAGGCTGGCGGCGCCACTGGCTCCACCATCAATGGCGGCAACTTGAGCGTGAACAAGCGCTCCGATTCCACCTCGGGCAACGTGGCGCTTAACGGTACGAGCGTCACCCTGGCCAAGTTCGACCTCAAGGCCTCGGGTGAGGACGTCAAGATAACCTCCCTGGGCTTGCGGGCCGCGGTTGGCGCAGGCGCCAACTCAGGCAAGACCTTAAAGAACGTTAAGCTGTTGCTTGACGGCACTCAAGTTGGTTCTATCGCCACCACTGTCACCAGCTATGTAGTCCAGAACCTGGCGGCAGCTGCGGCTGATGCCAACGATGCTGGTTACACTCTTGGCAACAGCGCGTTAATTCCGTCTGGCGTTACCAAAGTGCTGTCAGTGGTCGGTGACCTTACCGGCACCGGCGTGGCTACTGATGGCGTGCAAGTGGCTTTGATTCAAGGTACCAACAATGCCCAAGGCCAGGCTTCGCTCAACTCCATCAACGCCCCGGCTGCCATTACGGCCGGTAACGCTCTAACCATAGCTGCTGGCGCTTTGACTGCCGCCTCCAACTCTTCGGTGTCTGCCATGACCGTGGTTGTGGGCGCACAGAATCAGCGCGTTGGTTCGGTCATCTTCACTGCCGGTTCGGCTGAAGGTATTGACCTCAACAGCATCACCATCACCGACAGCGCTGGTACGGCCGGTGAATCTTTGGGCCATGCTCTCACCAACGTAAAGTTGATGAACGGCTCCACTCAGCTCGGCGCTACTTGGGTGAACCCGGGTACCACCGCCGGCACTTCCAACGCCTTCAGCATCTCGCCCGCGCTCGCTATTGCGGCTTCCGGCTCGGTGCAGATTGATATTTACGCCGACATTTTGTCCGGCGCCGATATCACCGGCAACAACGGCATTATTCAGGTTTCAGCCGCTTCGAGCGTAGGCAAGTCAACCACGACTACTGTGGCGCTCGCCTCAGCAGCTAACCTGCAAACCTTCACCACCTCGGCCGGCGGCCAGTTGACCGTTTCAGCTGACCAGTCCACCCCGCAGGACCAGCAAGTGGTGATGAATTCCACCAGCTCCACCTTGGGCGTGTGGAAACTGCAGGCCAACAATGCCGAGGCCCTCACAGTGAACCAGCTCATCTTCGTTGACAACAGCGCGGATGCCAACAGTATAAACAACGTCAAGAATCTCAAGCTGTACGCGGATGGCGCCCAGGTGGGCAACACCGTGACTGGTTTGAGCAACGTCACCAACACTACTAACACGGTGGTTACCTTGGGGGCTGCGACTACGACCATCAAGTTGGGAGCCGATTCCTCGGCTGTCGACAGCTACTACAATGGTTACTACATCGTGTTCTTGACGAACTCGACTGCCGGTAACGATATTGGCAAAGTAGGTCGCATCACCGGCTACGTCGGCGCGACCATGGTGGCCACCATCACGCCAGTCGGCGTCGCCTTCACCAACGAAGACCACGCTGGCGCCACTTACAAGATTGTCTCCGGCGCCGTTTTCAGCGGCATTGGCAAGACGGTCAATTCCAACGACTACAAGCTCTTCACTCTGAAGGGCGACGTGTCTGATTACACCAACGCCACCGTGGCGTTGAAGAACCGCTTCGTGCTCAACACCTTGAGCGCCGCTCCTACCGGAGCCGGTACTGACACGGTAATCGCTACTGGCGCTTCCTCCGGCGCTTACGCCACCTTGGCCAATTACAACGCGGCTTACGCCGCCAACAACAGCACTGTCTACCGCACCAAGCTGACCGCTTCTCTGAACTCTGCCTCGCCCTCGGGCACAGGCAAGGCCAGAACCGCCAACGATATCATCCTCAAGGCTGATCTCGCGGCCAACAGCGGCTATGAAGTGCGACAGCGCGCGGGCTACACTGCCACCGGCTTTGCCGCCGGCGACCTAGTCGGCACCCTTGACGGCTCCAAATCAGCCGTGACCGTTACCATCGCTGGTACAGGTGACTGTGCTGCTGGTGCTACGGTTGGTAATGCTACAGCTGGTCCAGGCAGCTATGCTGCTGATGGTGCAGTTTGTACCTCAGCGGCTGGCGCGGCTGCTACTATTAAGTTCACTTTTGGCACTAACCAAGACCTGTCACAGGTTTCTGGTGTGTCGCTGTTTGTGAATGAATCAGCCGCTCACGCCACCACCCTTGATATCCACGACACCGGCGGCACTACCTCTAACTCCACGGCTTTCACGCCAGTGGCAGGCAAGTGGTACCAGGTGTTCTACCCAATATCGGGCGTTGCTACCGCGAATAAGGACATTGTTGACTACGCCTCTATCACCTTCACCGCTGCTGTTGGTGGTGAAACCATCAAGGTGGCTGGTCTGCAATTGGTGTACGACTACACCAAGGTCAACCTCTCGGCCAGTGCCAACTTGGTTGACGGCAAGCTCATGACTCTTCGTAACGACAACAACTCGACTACGATAGCCTCGGGCTACTCGTCACTTAGCAGCGGCGCTATTGCCGGATTCGTGTACTTCATCCCCACCCAAACTAACTCCGACTTTGTCGTTGCTTCAGGCTCCACCACTCCGGTGTCCGTGATAGCTGACACTACGGCGTTATTGGGCGGCACTGCCAGCTTGTCTTCCTACATCAACTTGGGCAGCTCAAGCTCCGGTACTGTCACCACTGGTGACATCTACTGGTACGACGGCGCCACTATTTCGGCCGGTTCTTCCGGTACGATTAAGTGGGTGAACAACACGCCGAATCCGTTGCAGGGCAACTCCCTCAGCTACAGTTAATCTGTAGTCTAGTAAAAGCCTCTCGCCATCTTGGCATAAAGCCAACTTGACCTGAGACAAACAGAAGGCCCTTGTAGGAACAACAAGGGCTTTTCTGTTATGCTCGGAGTTTATCCGCCTGTGGCGGACAGGAACAGCGGGGGTTTTGCTGTAGTCAAGATGTTCTTGCCACCCTGTCGTAGAGTCAGCTAACAACGCGGCACCCGCGCGAAGGATAAGCTGGCCCGTGTTTGTGGTCGTTTAGCATAGGGCTAGCCCTGAGCACGGGTAGCGTTGTCTGACTCGGAGACCGGTGTGGCGACTCTTGAGTTACTTCTCCTAGAGAAGTAACAAATAATTAGTAGGAATAACACTTATCCGCCTTGGGCGGAGTGGATTAATTTAGCAGATTAATTGATAGTGGTATAGTGTGACTATTTATGTCCGGCCGGACATAAATAGTCACACACGCTTAAATCTACTAAATCTACTTTTTATAGGAAAATCTTAGACTATAACCTTTTCGCGCGAAAAGGTTATAGTCTAAGTTATGGTTTGGCGGGGCGACTCTGCCTGCTACTTTTCTAGAGAAGTAGCAAAATAATAATCCTCCTAGAGAAGTAATAATTAAAAAGGTTTGACAGCGCTGTCGGCAGTAGTATACTGATAAATACCTCAATTATTTGTAATTATAACTATATGCCACAGGAGGTTGCAATCAAAGACTTGGTGGTGAAAATAGACGATTTGGCTCGCCTTACAGCTGACGGTTTTGCTGGCGTTGATAAGCGCTTTGAACAAGTTGATAGGCGCTTTGAACAAGTTGATAAGCGCTTTAATGATGTTGATAAACGCTTTGATGAGGTAGAGCGTAGATTGACTATAGTTGAACATAAGCTCGACCGAGTTCTGTATGATGAACTTGATAGACACGAACGCTGGATTAAGCTCTTGGCCAATAAGGTAGGCGTTGAACTCAGCCGATAATTTTCAAGAGGGTCATTCTCCCGGCAGAGGATGACCCTCTTTCATTATAATTCCCGATTCTCGTTTGCCGCCCTGTCTTTGCCGTAGGGCGGCAATATTCACTATTAAGCAAGCAATTGCTATCAGGGACTGTTTTAAGCTACAATATAGCTATGGATATTCAAGAAATTGCCCAAAAAACACGGCCTATCTTACAAAACTGCGGCGTGGAATACGCTGGTCTGTTTGGTTCATATGCCCGCGGTGAGGCGGGGGAGGATAGTGATGTGGATATTCTGGTTAAATTTAGCGGACGACCTACGTTTTCCGCTTATCTTCATTTGGACGAAGGCCTGCGCGCCGCGCTGGGGCGTGAGATTGATTTGCTCACCGAGGGTGGCATAAACAAATTTTTGCGGCCGCATATAGAGCGCGATCTTAAGGTATTTTATGGACAGAGATAGTATCTACCTGGAAGAAATTAAGGAGTTTTGCCGCAAGGTTATCGGCTTTACGGCTGGCTCGGGTTATGAACAGTTTGTCGGCGATGAAAAGCTGCAGCTGGCCGTGGTGAAGCTGATTGAAAATATCGGTGAAGCCTCCAAACGGTTATCCCCGGCCGCGCGCTCTCAATATTCGGCAGTGGATTGGACCAAGGCCGCAGCCATGCGTGACAGATTAGTTCACGATTATATGGATGTTGATCTGGCCATTGTGTTTGATGTGGCCACGCATGAAGTCCCTTTGCTGTTGAAAAGTTTGCAATAATTTCTAGACTATTGACATTTTGAGATTGATAACC
Source organism: Candidatus Kerfeldbacteria bacterium (assembly GCA_016217875.1). GTDB lineage: Bacteria > Patescibacteriota > Patescibacteriia > Veblenbacterales > UBA10138 > JACRFN01. The sequence continues at coordinate 4,874 of JACRFN010000126.1, read as the reverse complement.
TATCCTAATAGTAGGTGTCAACCCTAACCATTTAAGTTTCCAGACTGAGATTTACCAGCCCCGCTCACGCGGGGTTTTGGTTTTTTGTGAGCTAACTATTTTAGTGCTAGACTAACAATAGGTGTCAATTCAGAGTTTTTGAAACCATTCCGAAATTCCAAAAATACCCCGCAAGGGGTATTTTTGTTATGTCATTCCTGTTCATTCCCGCTTTCTCTCCTGTCATTTTCTAGATTCCCGATCAGGCCGGGAATGACAAACGCGCCAGCCCTAGGGGGAATCCAGACAAAACATACAGAGGATGACTATCTGCAAGTTATTACTGATTACTGTTTTCTGGTTACTGTTCACTGATTGCTGATTAAATTCCGAACACATTTTTTATTCACCCCCCGTTTCAAGGCAGCTCGAGTAACTTTTGCTTTTTGAGTTATCCACATCCCGTACTTTGTTCATCGTTGACATAGGTTGTATACTTTATATACTTAGTGCAGGTTAACAAGAAGTGTGGTTTAATCTATAAAAGATTTAACCACCAACCTCGGAGGTGAAAATGTGGAATTTGAATTTAAGTTTAAGGAGGCATCCACAAAATAGTGTTACTGCCGCGAGCCAGGAGCTTGTTGAATGGCCGTCATTTTTTGAATATCTAAATAACAATCAAACAATACAGAATTGGCAGGCAATCTGGTCGAGTTGCTTGTTTACCCCGAGCCATGCCGAGGGGTTTACCTTGAGCATGTTCGCGGGGCGCGTGTTCCGGTGGCAGCTGAGCGTTTCTGTCATTCTCGCGCAAGCGGGAATCCAGAACCATTATGAGCTCTCCCCTCCGGACGGCTAACATGAAATAATTATTAACTCTTACTCTTAACTCTTACTAAATTATGACAATAAATCTCTTATCTCAAAATTCACGCAAGCGCTGGCAGCGCCTGGCCGTGCCAGTGTTAGCACTGGTTATGGCGCTCGTCGCTACGACCGCTTTTGCCGCTACCTCAATCGGCACCAGCATTAGCACCGCCGGCAGCGTTACTTCAACCCAAACCGGCGCCGCTACTATTATCGCCTCAGGCGCGCCGGCCGCTTCGGCCGTTCTGTCGCTGGTCCAACTCGGGCCGGTGATTGCCGGAGGCTCGGCCAACGGCACCTACATCGGCATTAACCCGGCCACCTTTACTGGCAATTTTGTGGACTTTCAGGTGGGCGGCACCAGCAAGTTCAAGGTTACAAACGCCGGCGTTATTACGCTGGCCAATGCCGAAACTATTGATAACTCAACTGACGGAACGATTGACCTTGCAGCAGCCAACTTAAAGTTTACCGGAAATTTCACTGGTAAAAATATAAATATAGTTCCGGCCTCAATTGGTACGGCTGGTGTTAAATTCTTTACGGCTGGCACCTCTACTGCAATTCTGGATGTCGGAGCGCAAACTGACAGGGTTTATGGTTTTGGTACGCACCTAACCACGAATTTTGCCGGCGCTGACACCTGGGTCAAAGGACTTGATAGTCGAATAGTTGTAACTGGTGGAACACAAGGGAACGTTCAGAGTGCATATGCTAGTGTTACAAAATCAGGTGGTGTTGCTGCTGCCCAGGAATTGTGGGGTGGAAGTTTCGCTTCAACAATTACAGGTGGCACAGCAATGAATATGTATGGAACAGTTGGTACTGTTAGTGTAGGCGCAGCCGGGACAGTTGGTCCTGATGGTGGCGACCCTAACTTTATTGTTGGTGTACTTGGGTCAACTTATGTAGATACTAGTGCTACATTAGCAGATGACATGATTGATGCGGCAATAATTGGACAAATAGAACAAAGTTCTAATAATAGAGCAAAAGCAGATGCTGCTATAGCAGCGATATTGCAAGGAGATAACGGTACAACCGTTAACGTAGGCGCTGCCTTTAAAGTTATAGACAATAGACAAAGTTTTGGTAACTATGATTATGGTCTTGATATGGGCTCTGGCGCGGGTGGCCCTATTGGTGGTATGGCTGGCATAAGCGGCAATACTTTCGCACAGGCTGATATTCGCCTTATGAACGACGAGACGATTGATAACAAGACTGACGGTACTATCAACCTCGGAGCAGCTAATTTGAAGTTTACTGGAAATTTCACGGGTAAGAATATAAATATAGTTCCGGCCGCAATAGGCACTACTGGTGTTAAGTTCTTCACCGCTGGCACCTCCACCGCGATCCTAGATGTCGGAGCGCAGACTGACAGGGTTTATGGTTTTGGAACACACCTAACCACAAACTTTGCCGGCGCTGATACCTTTGTAAAAGGAGTAGATGCTAGAATAGTTGTAACCGGTGGAACGCAAGGCACGGTTCAGGGTATATACAGCGGCGTTACCAAATCCGGTGGCGTGGCTACTGCCCAGGAGCTTTGGGGCGCAAGTACCGGTGTCACGGTAACTGGAGGTACAATAGCGAATGCTTACGGCTCTGTCGGTCAAATTAATATCGGGACTGGCGTTACTAGCGGTGCTGATGGAGGGGATCCGAATTTTGTGACTGGTGTTTTGGCGACGAGCTATGTTGATACTGGCGCCACCCTGGCGAATGACATTATTGATGCGGCATTAATCGCGCAGATAGAAAAAAGCACTAATGCCAGAAAGAAAGCAACCGCCGCTGTGGTAGCGCTTTTGCAGGGAGATGGCGCTTCCAACACCGCCGGCGCTGCCTTCAAAGTCATAGATCAAAGCTCAACCGCGGGCTATAACTTTGATTACGGGTTGGACTTTGGCGCTGGCCCTGGCGGGCCTATCGGGGGGCAACTCACCAATGGTGGCAACACCTTCCAGCAAGCTGACATTCGTTTGCAGAATGATGAAATTATCAGCAACGCAACAAACGGTACTATCAGCTTTGGCGCGGCGAACATCACTACTACTGGTTCAGCTAATTTTAGCGGCGCTTCGTCAGTAATCATTCAATCGGGCGTTGGCTTGGCTGATGCAGCCTGTACTGGTGTCCCGGGTAGGATTTATTTGGCTACGACTACAGCCGGTAACATGACAGTTGACAAAGTATATGTTTGTAACACCGCCGGTTCTGCCTGGTTGCTAATGAACTAAGCGTGGGTTTGTTGATTTGATTTTTTAATTAACAACCACGCCTATGTACAAAATATTCAATTTAAGAAAATGGCGTTGGGGAATTGGGTTGGCCGTGTCGGCCTTGAGCTTGGCCCTGGCCGGTTATGCTTCGGCCGCGGACTTGAACTTTACCACCGACACCACGGTGCCGCTGGACAATCCGGCTATTAACCTGACAGTGGTATCCGGCTCGGTGGCTGATTCGTTGACTGTTAATACCGGCAATATAGTGGTGACAGTGCCGGTCGGCAGTACTTTTACCGTGAGTTCTTCAGCCCGCAACTTAAGCAACAGCGGCGCCACGGTAGCAACTTCTGTGTCAACGTCTTGCAGCTCTAGCAGTATAACCACGGTTACCATCTCGCCGGCATCATCAAGTGAGACCATCACTCTTACGCCGACTTCTGCCGCTTGCGTGTATACTACTGGTGGTGGCGGTTCGCCTAGCAGTAGTGGTCCGTCAGCCCCGGCTCCGGCGCCGACACCCACACCTACTCCCACACCAACGCCGACACCCACACCTACTCCGACTCCGACCCCTACGCCTACACCCACGCCTACGCCAGCCCCGACCTCTACTGAAGAGGCTCGTGCGGCGCAGATCGTGACTATTACGCAGGAGGCGGCTACGGTGACTACGGCCGCGCCTGAGGCTTTGGCCGCTGAGGTGGGGAAGGCGCGCGACCAAGGCCTGGAACAGCGCTATGAGTCAACTATCGTGGCCCGCGTCGTAGTGTCCGGCACGCCGGCCGCGGCCAAAGCCGCGGTGGTGAACTTTGTCACCTACGGCACGCCCACCACCACGGTTTTGGGAGCCGGGGAGCGGGCTGGGGTCGTTAACAGTTATCGCGCCGCTTTCGGCAAGGTGCCGCAAAGCGACGCTGACTGGTCTGACGTCATCAAAATAGCTAACGGCCGTTTCCCCAGCCAAACCAACGAGGCGCGTGAAAAAGTAGTTGAAGCCACCTTTAAGAAGATATACTTAAGGGCGCCCAATACTGCTCAAGCCAATGACGACGCGGCTATCAACGTGATGGCCTACGGCCTGCGTACGGCCACGCGCAATCTCAACTCAGAAAAAGCCGCTATCAAGAGCTTTAAGGCTATTTATAGCAAGAGCCCGGCGACGGCTACTGATTGGGACGCGGTGCGTGCCATTGCTTACTCCGGCGCCAAGCGATAACAAAAACTGCAAGGCTAAGCCTCGCCGGAGGAGGCTTAGCCTTAAACAAAAAGTGTGAGCGAGAGGGTCACCCCGATGACCATCGGGGTGACCCTCTCTTGTTTTTCTTGCCGCCTGGTCTTTTGGGAGTTAATGGTTAGTTATTTTTCTTTTTCAATTTCCTCTCCTTCGGAAAAGTGTCCGGCCGGACACTTTTCCGCCATTAGTCAAATCTGCCGTCCAGCCGCTTTTTGTCCCCAACCGTCGTTTGATGGGGGGCCAACAACGCCTGTCCGGCTCGGGGGGAATTACAGAATCTAATTAGCTAAAATAATTAGATTTTTTACATTTTTTCGGATTTGGTTAAATTTACCCTGCAGTCTTAAAGTACCCTTTGTATGCTTGTATAGGTACGCTAACAGGTGTTGCACTTCGGGTTTGAATGTACGATATTTGGGTATACTAGGTCAGTTGGAACAGGGATAATGAGGATGTTAATTCTTAACCCCTTGTTCTATGATCGCTCTTCTAAGCCAAATACCAACTGAAGTTAAGATTAAAAAACAATTAAGGAAGATAATCTTCGGCAAAAACCT
>JACRFN010000128.1 GCA_016217875.1 Candidatus Kerfeldbacteria bacterium | reverse complement strand
GGATGGTTCAAGCACTTCATTTGTTGCTGGCAATGTTCCGAAACTGTCTATTACCTCTGTCACTTTAGTTGGCACAGGAACAGTCAGCGGTTTGCCAGTTGAAGGCAATGCTTTGACCACTAACGAGAGTTTGACATTGGCTGCTGCCACCTTCACAGAAGGCTCATCTGTCGGCACCGTCACCAAACAAGTTGGTTCTACCAATATTTTGATGGCAAGCGTAAAACTTACCAACACAACCAGTGGTTCAGATGCCAAAAAAGTTCAGATGGAAAGATTAACTTTCTACAACTTTGGCACAGCCGCTGATGCCGATGTTGGCAGTTTCAAGCTTAAATATAACAACGTCGTTGTCGCCACAGCGCCAATGGTCAATAAGTATATTAATTTTGACCTTTCCGCGTGCGGAGACGATTGTTTGCTTGACAAGGGCTCTGATCGCACCTTTGACGTCTATGCCGACCTTACGGCCGGCTCCAGCCGCACCATTGATCTTGGCATACAGTATGCCACGCATACCGCGGTAAAAGATGTTACCAATGGAGTTTATATTACTCCGACTGGCGCGGCTATCTCTACCGATAATACTGCCTTGACCAATACCGTCACTGTTTCACAAGGTAAAGTAAATGTTACCAAAGTGAATAATGTGCCGGCTGGTAATATTCCTAAGAATGCCACCAATGTTGAATTGGCTTCTTGGAACTTTAATGTCATTGGCGAGCCGATTGATTTCCAGACATTGGCATTTAAGATCACCACGACTGGCAATGCCAAACCGGAAATGTTAGATTCTTTGATCCTTTACAACGCCGCGGGCACGGCTTTGATTGGTTCAACTGATGGCGTTGGCGCTACAGCCGCATCTGTTGGCTGGGCAACATCCACCGATACCTTCACCTTAAATCCAGGCGATAATATCTTGACCTTAAAAGGAACGGTTGATAATAGCAGCGCCTTGGTTTCGGGAGATACTTTCCAACTTGGTATCGGTATGGCTAACACTGCGAATTTTGTGGCCAAAGGCGTTAATAGTTCTTTGACTATTACCTTAGGCACTTATGCCACTCCATCAAGCGTGGTATCCGCCAACACCAAGACAGTGCAGACATCTGCTTTGGTGGTAACCACCCTTGGTTCTCCGGCGGCAAGAGCTTACGCCCCGGGTACCAACGATGTGGTTTTGGCAAAGGTATCATTTGACGCAACAGCTTCCACCGAAGATATCAAGATTTCCCAAGTGAAAGCTACTGATGTGATAAGCGCGGCTTTCCCGATAGATCTGCAGAATATCCGTCTGTGGGTTGACAAAGATGGCGATAGCTATAATGGTTCCGGCTCTTTAGTTGCTTTAACCGAAGTGGTCGCGGGTTCCACTAACTCAGCCGCGAATGAAACCTTCACATGGAATCTAAGCGGTGATGATCAGTTTATCGTTAAAGCCGGCAAGAAAGTAGTCATGGAAATCCGTGCTAATATTACCGGAGGCGCGACTGCTGGAACACATACAGTTTCCATCGCCACTGCTGATTGGGTAACTGGCACTGGTCAGACCACCAAGACGCAAGTGACAGAGACAATCAGTTCTGCCACATCTAACGCTGTTACGGTTGGCACGGCTGGTGGAAATTTGCAAGTTTCTCTTTCTTCCAGCAATCCTTCCGCTAAATTATTTGCAGGAGGTACCACAGTCACTTTGGCGGCTTTCAACTTCTTGGCAACTACGACTGAAGATGTGGAATTGGATTATTTGTATTTGACCCAATTGAACACCACTGCCGCATCTTCTTCCGCTACTGGAAAAGACTATGACGAAATCTGGTTTGAAGACGTTTCCGGAAATGAAATCGCCGGCACCAGAATGTCTCCAACCAGCACCAAGCCATACGTTGATTTCACCGAAAATGCGTTTGTAGTGCCGACAACTAAATCTAGCGGTGTAACCCTGTATTTGAAAGCGAAATTGGCAGCTATTGGCACCAATAACAATGGTAGATCTGGTAATTATGTCGGCTATAAGATCAATGTTAAGGCAGATGTGGTTGCCAAGGGAGACCAGAGCGGATCCGGCTCTTATGAATATCTTGGCACAACCGCTCCTACAGGCAACACCAACTATGTTTACGCGGCATACCCGGTGTTTTCAAAAGAAACATTGAGTACTACCAAGCTCACCAATGGCACCAGGGACCTGTTTAAATACAAGGTCACCGCGGTGAATGGCGATATCAGTCTTGGTGGATTCACTTTTGATATCACCACTACTACTGCCGTACTCGCGGCTAGCACCTTGTACGTCTATGATGTGACAGAGGCAACTGAAGTACAGGTAAACGGCACTGGCAGCGGCGGTGGCGAAAATGCCTATCAGTTTACCGCTACTGGCGCTGTGTGGAATACCACCAGCACAGATTGGGCGACAGCATATCCTAACTATGAGATTGTTGTTCCGGTCGGCACTCCGCACACCTTCGTGTTGAGAGGCAATATTACCGGCGCAACTACTGGCGCGTCAGTGTCAGTAGGTCTAGCGGGTGATTCGGCCCTCATGACAGGAGCCGCAACTCTGATGCTTTCCCAGGCCAATGTAAATGCTCAATTACATAATGACTTTATCTGGTCTGATAGCAACGCGTCTGGTCATGCTTACACCACTGCTGACTGGACAAATGGTTATCTGGTGTCTGGCTTGTCTTCAACAACCAGCACTCTGGAAACCGTGGCTTACTAATCATCTTGATCTAGTAAGACAAAAAGCAAATACTCCGCCTTCTTGGCGGAGTTTTGCTATTGTTAAAATTTTTTTGTTATGTTATATTATGGGACTGTCGCCAAATACCCCACTTATCCACTTAAAAAATAATCAAAATGTGCTACAATATGAGTATAATTTACTCTTAATGTAGCCAAAATATGAATAATTTAGCCGCCAATAAAACAAGCCGGATGCTGTTGTTG
>JACRFN010000127.1 GCA_016217875.1 Candidatus Kerfeldbacteria bacterium | reverse complement strand
TAGCAGTATAGAGGCTCTTAACTACTTTTTCAAGTCCAACAACTTAAACAACAACTCCCTGGTCACCTCTACATCAGCCAAAGCCCGGTGGGCGGTGGGCTGCGGAATGTTAAAGTGCTTGGCCAAGTAACCCAAGGCGTAACTGCCCAGCAGCAACTTTTGGTGCGCCAGGTCAAGCGTATCAATAAGCGGATTTTGCAGCGGCGGCAAGCCCAGGGCCTCCAGGTGATGGTTTACAAACTGCAGGTCAAACCTGATGTTGTGCGCCACCAGCGTGGCGCCCTCGGCAAACAAGGTAAAGGCAGGAATAACCTCAAGCAAAGGCTTACCCTCGCGCCGCACTACCTCGTCAGTAATGCCGTGCACTTGAGCGGCCTCGAGGTCAACTGAACGGCCGGGATTTACAATGGTATCAAACATGTCCACCACCTGCCGGTCGCGCACGCGCTGGGCCGCCAGCTCGACAATGGCATGGCCCTCGCTGGGTTTCATGCCGGTTGTTTCCACATCAAAAATAACGTAATCAACCTCTGTCATAATGCGTCCAGTATAATTAATTGGCCCCTAGATGTCGAATTATAAAACAAAATTATAAACAATTAAGTGGACAACTCATGTGAACAACTTGTGTACTCGAACCGCTTGCCCTGAACCACGGACACCCTTACAATAACCCTACCTAAGTTAATCATTTCAGGCAGCACTTATCACTATGGCCGCGACCCCCAAACCACCCGCGGGTGACCGCCTACCGCCGCAAAACCTCGAAGCTGAGGTCTCAACCCTCGGCTCTTTGCTGATTGATAAAGACGCCATTATCAAGGTAGCCGACCTTATCGGGGCGGAAGACTTTTACAAAGACGCTCACGGCGAAATCTACGCCGTGATGCGCGAGCTGTATGAGGCTCGCACGCCTATAGACATCTTGTCGCTCTCAAGCCGCCTGCAGGAAAAAGGCTTACTCGAATCAGTCGGCGGCCACAGTTATCTTTCCGAACTAGCTAACACCGTGCCAACGGCCAGCAACGTGGCACACTACGCCAAGATTGTGCAACGCAAAAGCACGCTGCGTAAATTGCTACAAGCCGCCGGGGATATTGCCAGTTTAGGCTACCAGGAAACTGAAGATGTAGAGCAGATAATGGACGAAGCCGAGCGCCGGCTTTACGGCATTTCCCAGCGTTATTACAAACAGGCCTTTATTCCCATTAAATCAGTATTAAGCGAGGCTTTTGACCGCATTGACGAACTGCATCGCGAGAGTGGCAAACTGCGCGGCCTGCCCACTGGCTTCGCCGACCTTGATAACTTGTTGGCCGGGCTTCAGAAATCAGACCTCATTATACTGGCGTCCCGCCCGAGCGTGGGAAAAACGACTCTAGCCCTGGACATAGCCCGCGCTATCGCCACCAGACAAAAAGTACCGGTAGGTATTTTTAGCTTGGAAATGTCCAAAGAACAATTGGTCGACAGGTTGCTCTGCGCTGAGGCGGGTGTAGACTTGTGGCGCATGCGCACCGGCCGGCTATCGGAAAGAGAAGACGACTTTCCCCGCATCGGCCATGCTATGGGCGTGTTATCAGAGGCGCCGATCTTCATTGACGATTCGGCCACGGCCAATATAATGGAAATCCGCACCAAGGCGAGGCGTCTGCAAGCCGAACACGGATTGGGGCTGGTGATGGTTGATTATCTTCAGCTGATGGAAGGGCGCAACACGGAAAACCGCGTACAAGAAGTGGCGGAAATAACCCGTGGCTTAAAAGCCTTAGCCCGTGAAATCAACGTACCGGTGCTGGCCTTATCACAGCTTGCGCGGGCCGTGGAAATGAATAAGCCGGCCATTCCTAAACTGTCTCACTTGCGGGAGTCTGGTTCGATTGAACAAGACGCTGACGTCGTACTGTTCATTTATCGCAAAGCGGCTGACAAAAACTATCACCCTGACGACATTTCATCAGAGGAGCGGTCGATAGCTGAAGTGCACATAGCCAAGCACCGTAACGGCCCCACCGGCCTGATGCGCCTATACTTTGACGAAAACCGCGTCACCTTCCGCAACCTGGAAAAAGCCGGCGCCGCCCCTCCCCCGCTCACGTGAATAATGAATCGAGAATTATGAATTAAGAATTTTATTTTTGCCCAAACATTCATAATTCATTATTCTTAATTCGCTATTCTATAACTATGTCTATGTTTTCCAAACTTAAGGAGATTAAAAACTTACGCAGCCAAGCTAAAACCATCCAAGGATTACTAGCTGATGTTAGTGTCGAAGGCTCCGCTGCTTGGGGCAAGGTCAAGCTTAAGATGAGCGGCAACCAAGAAGTGCAATCAGTAGACATTGACCCAGAGCTTTTAACGCCTGCCAAAAAGTCAGACCTAGAAAAAGCTCTAGCCGAAGCTATGACTGAGGCCAACAAGAAAGCGCAAAAAGCCATGGCCGAAAAAGTCCGCGCCAGCGGCGTCAGTTTGCCGGGGTTGAAATAAATAGCCGGCCTACTATAAATCCTTATCTAAACCAAGTCCTGGTACCATTCGTACGAATGGTACCAGGACATATTTAAACTACAATATTTGTATTCCACCTATTAGCGCGAAAAGTTCCGTGGTTGGTTAAGGAT